>CANJEY010000152.1 GCA_947472615.1 Beijerinckiaceae bacterium | reverse complement strand
CTTGAGCCGGCCGATTTCGCCGCCGAGTGGAAATGGGACGGCATCCGCATTCAGGCCTCGACCGGCCTCGATTCAGCCGGCCGCCGCGTCGCGCGTCTCTATTCGCGCACCGGCGAGGATATTTCGACGGCGTTTCCCGATCTGCTCGATGCGCTCGACGATCCGGGTTTCGGGTCGGCGGCCATCGACGGCGAATTGCTGATCCTGATCGATGGGCGCGTGCAGTCGTTCGGGGTGCTGCAGCAGCGGCTCAACCGCAAGACCGTGTCGGCGAAACTGATCGCCGAATACCCGGCCCATATGCGCGTCTACGATCTTTTGGCGCAGGACGGCGAGGATATTCGCGAGCTGCCGTTCCGCGAACGCCGGCCTCGACTGGAAGCCTTTATCGAGAAGCTCGCCAATCCGCGCTTCGATCTGTCGCCCCTGGTGCCGTTCGCGTCGTGGGAGGCGTTGGCGGCGGCGCGGCGCGATCCGGCCTCCGCCGGGGCGGGCGAGGATGCAGCGGCGGTCGAAGGCGTGATGCTGAAGCGCCGCGACAGCATCTATGTGCCGGGCCGCCCGAAAGGGCCGTGGTTCAAGTGGAAGCGCGATCCCTATGCGGTCGACGCGGTGCTGATGTATGCGCAGCGCGGCCACGGCAAGCGCTCGTCGTTTTACTCCGATTTCACCTTCGGTGTCTGGCGCGGAGCGGAGCTTGTGCCGGTCGGCAAGGCCTATTTCGGTTTCACCGACGCCGAACTGGCGCAACTCGACAAATTTGTCCGCAATCACACTCTGAACCGCTTCGGGCCGGTGCGGGAGGTCGAACACACGGCCGAAACCGGGCTCGTGCTGGAAATTGCCTTCGAGGGCCTGAACCGCTCGACGCGACACAAGTCCGGCGTCGCCATGCGGTTTCCACGCATCGCCCGCATCCGCTGGGACAAGAGCCCGCGCGACGCCGATCAACTGGAGATGCTGGAAGCTCTCATCGGCGCAGCGCGATGATCAGGCGCCTTTGTCCGGATTGAGCACGTCTTGTTCGCCGTGCAGCACGCCGTGCAGGAACGGCCCGCCCTGGCTTTCCGGCCCGCCCTCGCGGAACAGGCTCGTCGCCAGCCCGGCTGCGAAGGCCGCGCCGCAGGCGATGACCGCGCCCGCCGCCAGACGTTCCAGCGAGGGCGACGCGCCGCCGAACACGATGACAGTCTCTGCAGTCGCCAGTCCGACCAGCAGCGACACCGTGGCGTCCGCGCCGCCCGCGCGTGGCCACAGAGACAGGGCCAGCAGCGGCGCGAGCGTTGCGGTCGAGAACGCCAGCGCCAGCCCGATCAGCGCGCGCGGATCGAGCACGCGCGTCTGCACAATGGCGCAGGCGGCCGCGACGCCGACCAGCATCACCAGCCGCGTCACCGCCAGCCGCCGGCTCGTCAGCGCGGTGGCGTCGCGCACGCGGTAGAAGGCGTCGTGTCCCACTGCGGTGCCGAGCGACTGGAAGCCGGCGGCGGCCAGCATCATCGCGATGGCGACGAGCGCCGCCCCCACCAGCCCCGAGAAGGCGACGCTGAGGCCGCGCGACGCCGGCAGGCCGATGGTGAGCCACGCGCCGCTCGCCGAAATATCCTCGGCCCGCAGGACATCCTTGAAACCCGGTGCGCGCCGGCAGGATTCGAGCGCCTCGGCCGGCGTCGCGATGGCGTGGCCGCAGATCGCCACGAGGCCCTTGCCGCTCGCCGCATACGCGAATGCCGGCAACCTGTCGGGACGTTGTCCTGTCAGCCGCTGGTCGAACGCCATCGTGGTCATCGCCATCGTGACGCCGACGAGCGCTGCAAATCCACCCGTCCAGGCCAGCGCCGCAAAGCCCGCCCGTCCGGCGTTTGACCCGTCGCGGCACGCGATGGCGGGCGCGAGCAGCGGGGCCAGCACCGCGACCCCGATGGCGATGGCGGCGATCAGCACATAGCCCATGGTCTGGTTCGCCTCGCCGTCGATGGCGTGCCATTCGGCCATGCGGGCGAGGGATTGGGTCCATAGCGCGCTGTCGCCCCAGACCGGAAACGCCAACGGGACTCCGCGCGTCATCAGCACGATCAGCGGCAGCGCCAGCCCAGCAAGCAGGATGCCGGCCGCGCCCGTCGAGGTCCACACGACGCCGGTGACGCCGCCCGGCACGGCGACCAACGCCAGCACGAAGCCGATGAGCAGCGTCGCCGACAGACGGTCCGCGCCCGATGTTTGCAGCAGCGACCGCACGGCGGTTTCGAGCCCCGCCAGCCCGATCAGGAAACCGACCGCCGCCACCACCGCCACCACGCCGAGCCGCAGCGCCAGATTGGGGAAGCGGGCCGCGATCAGGTCGGGAATCGAGAACGCGCCTGTCTTGCGCAGGAACGGCCCGACCGCCAGCGCCGCCAGCGCCAGTCCAATGCCGAAGCCGGTCAGCAGCCCGGCGAGGGAGGTGCCGCCCGGCACCGGAGGCGCGAAGGGCAGGAACAGGCCCATGGCGAGCGACGCCAGCGCCAGCCCCGCATAGGCGGCCGGAACGGCGCGCCCCGCCGCATAGAATCGCGAAATCCGCATCGACCGCACCAGCAGCCCGACCGTCGCCAGACCTGTCACGGCCGCCACGGGGCCGAGGATGGCGACGAAATTCTCCGGCACGCCGAGCCGGTCGAGCAGCGCCACGAGGCCCGCGCCCAGCGCAAACGCCGCGAGCGCGAAGGCCACGCGTCCGTCGATGCTGGCGCGTTCGAGCAGGTCTTCGTCGGTCAGCGGCTTTTTCAATCGGAACCCCGGTTCAGGCCGGCGTATATCGGCGAAAGATGGGCGGATTGTCGAGTTTGCGCTGAATCAATGCTTGCGCGTGATCGTTCAGCGTTGAACAATAGACCGATTGACGCAAGAGTGAGAGCCCCCGAACGAGCCCGAATGGGCAAGCAGATGCGGCGGGCCTCGGGGATGCGACGATTTTGGGGGGGAGGGCGCTTGGACCAGTCGATCCGCATACTGATTGCCGATGACCATCCGCTGGTCAGGGGCGCGTTGCGCCAAGCCGTCACGGGCGCGGTGAAGAACGCCGACATCGTGGAGGCGGCGGACCTCGACGCCGTCAGCAAATCGCTCGCCGAAAACGACGAGGTCGATCTCGTGCTGCTCGATCTCGCCATGCCGGGCGTGCGCGGCTTTTCGGGCCTGCTCTATCTGCGCGCCCAATATCCGGGCGTGCCGGTGGTGGTCGTGTCGGCCAACGAGGATCGCGGCGTGATGCGCCGCTGCATCGACTTCGGCGCGTCGGGCTTTATCCCGAAAACGACCGACATCGACAAGATGCGCGGCGCGATCCGCAGCCTGCTCGACGGCAAGACGTGGACCCCGCCCGACCTCGACCTGTCGAAGCCGATCGACAAGGACACCGCCGACACCGTGCGGCGTCTGGCGTCGCTGACGCCCCAGCAGGTGCGGGTGCTGATGATGCTGTCGGAGGGCCTGCTCAACAAGCAGATCGCCTACGAGCTCACCGTGTCGGAAGCGACCGTCAAGGCGCATGTCTCCGCCATCCTGCAGAAGCTCGGCGTCGAAAGCCGTACGCAGGCAGTGATCGTCGCCTCGAAGATCGAGGCGGGCCAGTGGCAGGGCGACCAGCCGGGGAACTGAGGCGCGATCGTTCGCCCCGTTCGGCCGGACTGCCCTGCTTTCGCCGCGAGCGATGATTATATGACGCATCGGGCGGGCGCCGTGCCCTGGAGGCCGCGATGCGATTGATCTCTGCAGTTTGCCTGATGCTGGCCGCCGCGCCTGCGTTTGCGGCCGAATCCGCCGACCTGTCGACCGAGAACGGCCGCTACGCCATGACGCCCGCGCCGGAAGGTTTCCTGCGTCTCGACACCCGCACCGGCGCGGTGTCGCTGTGCACGGTTTCGGGTGCGGCCGCCTCCTGCCGCGCCGCCGCCGAGGAGCGCAAGGCGCTGGAAGAGGAACTGGACCGGCTGACGCAGGAGAACGCCCGTCTGAAACAGCAGGCGTCCGGCCAGCCGCCGTCGAAATACGGCCTGCCGAAAGACGAGGACATCGACCGCGCCATGGGCTTCGCCGAGCGCTTCATGAAGCGTATGATGAAGATATTGCGTGAAGACCAACCGGCCGACAAAGGCTGACCGTTTCAGAGGCGAGCATGGCGCAGGAAATCATTGAACCACCCGGCGCGGCGGAGCGGCGAAACGCCCGCGCCTCGTCATGGTGGGGCGCATCGGCAGAACAGGAACCACAGATGAACGAGTCCGCGCTGCAACGCTTTCTGGGCGGCTCGCCGGCCGCCGTCTTCGTTCGGCTGCTGTTCGTATCGCTGATCGTCGGCGTGTTCCTGATGTGGCTCGACATCCGGCCGGGCGAGATCTTCTACGCGCTGGAGCGTTTCGTCGGCCGGATATGGAATCTCGGCTTCGAGTCGATCCGCGAAGTGATGAGCTACATCATCGCCGGCGCGGTGCTGGTCGTGCCGGTCTGGCTGGTGATCCGGCTGCTGAACATGCGCGGGGCGCGGTGAGGGGTGGGATGCGCCCTCGCAGGGAACGTGACCAAGCCCTGATTGCCCAGACGATGGGTCGTGGAGCGCACCTTCGCGTGGTTCGGCAGGTGCAGAAGACTCGCGAAGGACTGGGAGTGCTTGAACCGCAAGGGACTCGCGTTCCTGCGTCTGGCCTCGATCCGCCTCATGCTGAGAAAGCTATGCAATCCAGCATGATCTCTTCGGACAGGCTCTAAACCAAGCATCTGAACCGCACGACCTCATTTGGGACCGTCGAGCCAGTCCATGAGCGATTATTGGATTGCTCCAATTAAGCACGTTGTCGCAACGGAAGTGAACGACCTTTGAATTGAGAGAACTGTCCACGCTCCACGACCACTTTCGTATGAAAACACACGTAGTGATCGACGTGAATCGAAATCAAGGTATTCAGAAAATGACGTTTGAAGTTCTGTTATTCTATGAATCAGCGATACTCCCTGAATCGCTTGGTGGCGCGGCGTGTCAACGACTTTGAAGGCGTTAAGAATTGACTTGAAATTCTCGAACTCAGAAAGTGTAGTATGCGCATAATATGAAGGATTGGCCATCAGCAATTGAAGCCGGGCAGCGGAACCCTGTTCCATTGCAGCGCTCTTTTCATCATCCAAATATTTTCTGACATCCGGCGGTGGATTTTCGATTTTTTGCATGACCTTTTCAACACTGCTTGCGGATTTTATTACACGCGCGATCTCCGTCTCGCATGGACTTGCAAATGCGTATCCGCCCCAAAGCAATCCTGCGGCTATGGCAAATGCCGTTTTCATACATCGCACTCCAATCGTTTTGCACGAAGATAGATACGCCAAGACAGTTCTTGGAGAGAGCTTTTTCATACCATTGCCGATAGCGCCCTCGAATGGGCAGACTTACACAAGCCCCGTTGGTGTCAATTGCGGCTGTTCAACAAAGTCCGACTGCAAAATTTACCGACGAGTGTGGGATATAAAATTTGATCCAGATCGCGAATTATACCGCGCAAACCGGGCAATGAGAAATTAAATGCCAAATATTTAAGTTGGAATGCGAACACTACAAGCTTCCGTATCCAACCTCTGAGGCTGCTTGCTGTCGAGGCTGGGCATTTTGCGTGGGATCGCTGATGCAACGGCGGGGCGCACCTTGCGACTCGATGAAGCTTTCAAAAGATTGCGGGCAGAATTGAAGCGGCCGTAACATAGCGGGCGATGCACGTTGCAGCCAGCCATTGACCCGGCCACCGGACATTGACGAAATCTTCCCATTATTAACGCGACGTTTCCCGCTTCCGCCCCATGACAATTCATGCGCCAATCGCAGGCGCGTCGGAGCGCGATTTGCAGGCGATTTCTGACGACAAGGTGGTCGCGGCGCGCAAGGTCGACGTCTCCCATGCGCGCGTGCTGCGGCTCGCGCTGCCGATGATGCTGGCCTTCGCCACGACGCCGCTGCTTGGCATCGTCGACACCGCGATCATTGGGCGGCTCGGCGAGGCGGCGCTGGTCGGCGGCGTCGCCACTGCCGGCATCGTGTTCGATTTCGTGTTCTGGACTCTGGGCTTCCTGCGTATGGGGACCGCGGGCCTCACCGCGCAGGCGGTCGGGGCTGGCAATGTGGAAGAGCAGCGCGCCACGCTGGTGCGGGCGCTGGTGCTGTCGACCAGTCTCGGCTTCGCGCTGATCGCCGCGCAGGCTTTCATCGGCTTCGCCGCTTTCCAGTTGATCGACGCCAGCGACGCGGTGACGGAGGCGGCGCGCGCCTATTTCGAAATCCGCATCTGGTCGGCGCCGATCACGCTGTCTGGCTATGCGACGTTCGGGGCCATCATCGGCCGCGGCCGCTCCGATCTCGGCCTCGTAACGCAAGTCGTCATCAATCTGTTCAACATCGTGCTGAATGTCGTCTTCGTCGTCGTGCTCGGCTGGGGCGTGCGCGGCTCGGCCATCGGCACCGTGCTGGCCGAGACGGCCGGGCTGGCGTTGAATTTCGCCATCCTGCGCGGCCTCGCCGGGCCGGTCTTCGGCGTCACCTGGGCGCGCGTGTTCCACAGCCGCCGGTTCCGCCGCATGCTGACGCTGAACCGCGACATCATGATCCGCACCGCGCTGCTGATGTTCGTCTCCGCCTTCTTCCTGCGTCGCGGCGCGCGCATGGATGACGCGACGCTCGCGGCCAATGCGGCGCTGATGAATCTCGCGATGGCGCTCGTCGCGCTGGTGGATGGCTTCGGAGCAGCGGCCGAACAGATGTGCGGGCAATCCTACGGCGCGCGCGATGCGGAAGGCTTCCGACGTTCCGCGTGGCTCTGCTGCTGCTGGTCGCTCGCCAGCGCGGCCGTGATTACCGTTCTCGCCTGGCTGCTGGGCGGCTGGTACGTCGAAGCCGTGACGCCGACGCCCGATGCGCGCGCCATCGCGATGGCGTTCCTGCCCTGCGCGGCGGCGCTGCCGCTGCTGGGTGCGCTGGCGTTCGCGTTCGACGGCGTCTTCATCGGCGCGGGCTGGGCGCACGACATGCGCAACACCATGCTGGTCGCCACGCTGGTCTATCTCGGCCTCGCGCTGGCGCTGGAGCCGTTCGGCAACGCCGGCCTGTGGGCGGCGCAGCTCATTTTCTACGTCGCGCGCGGCGCGGGCCAGATGCGGCTCTATCCGAGACGGTTCGCCGAAACCTTCCCGGAGGCCCAGTCGTTCGCCGCGACGCCGACCGCGTCCGCCAGCCGCGCATAGCGGCCCTTCTTCAGCAGGCCAGGCAATCCGCGCTTGATGTCGCCCACGAGTCCGGGACCGGCGAACACCATCGACGAATAGAGCTGGATCAGACTCGCGCCTGCTTCGATCTTGGCGAACGCCGTCTCGGCGCTGTCGACGCCGCCCGCGCCCACGATGGGGAACTGGCCCTCGACTCGCCGCCAGACCTGCGCCAGCGTCTTCGTGGCCAGCCCGAACAGCGGCTTGCCCGAAAGGCCGCCGGCCTCCTGAGCGTACCGCGAGCGCAGCGACGCCGGCCGCTCGATTGTGGTGTTGGCGACGATCATGCCGTCAATCTTCCGGTCGCGCGACACGCGCACGATGTCGTCAAGATCGCCCTCGGTGAGATCGGGCGCGACCTTCAGCAGCAGTGGCTTGCGGCCAAACCGAGCGGCGGCCGCATCGCGGGCGTCGATGGCGCGTGCGAGCAGATCGTCGAGCGCCGCCGCCTGTTGCAGATCGCGCAGGCCCGGCGTGTTGGGCGACGAGATGTTCATGGTGAAATAGGTCGCGACGTCCGCGAAGGCCGTGACGCCCGACACGTAATCGGCGGTACGGTCGGTCGATTCCTTGTTGGCGCCGACGTTGACGCCGACGATCCCGCCGCGCGCGCCGCGCGCCTTCAGCCGCGCGTGAACGGCCGCGTGGCCCTCGCTGTTGAAGCCGAAGCGGTTGATGACGCCCATGTCCTCCGGCAGGCGGAACAGGCGCGGCTTCGGATTGCCTGGCTGCGGGCGCGGGGTGATGGTGCCGACCTCGGTGAACCCGAAGCCCAGACGCAGCAGCGCGTCGGGCGTCTCGCCGTTCTTGTCGAACCCGGCCGCCATGCCGACCGGATTGGGAAAGCGCAGGCCGAACGCCTCCACCGCCAGCGCCGGATCGTCGGCGGGCGCGGGGCCGGGCGGCAGCAGGCGCAGCGCCTTGATCGTCGCCCCGTGCGCGGTCTCGGGATCGAGCGCCATCAGGACAGGGCGTGCGAGGCCGAACAGCGCCTTCACGAGATGAGCCCCGTGAAATCGTGGAAACCGTCCGGTTTTATGGGGATCGACGACACCGATGCCGCAGCGCTCACCGGCAGCGTGCCGTAGAGATGCGGAAACAATTGCCCGCCGCGCGACACTTCCCATTTCAGCGCCGGGCCGAGCTGGTCCGCCTCGATCGCGATCAGCAGCAGATCGACCTGTCCGCGAAAATGCTTGGCGGCGGTTTCCACCGTCTGCTCGGCGGTGGAAAAATGGATGTAGCCGTCCTGTAGATCGACCGGCGCGCCGGTGAAGACCCCGGCGGCCTCCGCCTCGCGCCACAGGGCGGCGGGGGCGATCTTGTAAATGAGCATGTGTGGCCCCGGTTCTGGACAGTTCGGGCGAACCTATCGGGGCGGGGAGGGGCGGGCAAGCGCGGGCGCGCTCACCGCCCGGTCGCGAACTCCGCAAACATGGCGTTGATGCGGTCCACCACCGCCTGCGGCGTGGCGGCGAATTGCGCCACGGTTTCGGCGACCTGCTCGCCGGTCATCGGGGCTTCGGGTTCGACGCGCAGCCGCAGCGCATCGGCGAGAAAGTCCGGGTCGGCCACGGTCCGGTCGAACGCCCGCCGCATGGCGGCGAGACGGTCGGCGGGCACGTCCTGCGGCATGAAATAGGGCTTGGCGAACGCCGTGCGGGCCATGAGAATCTGCAGAAGCTGCCGGTCCTCTGGCGTCTTCGCCCAGTCGAGCAGCAGCGGCACGTCGGGCAGATCGCGGTTGCGCGTCAGCCCGTGCTGGACGAGCAGGCGGATCGTCCTGTTGCGGATCCAGTCGGGCTGGTCGGTCTTCACCGCGCCCCAGCCGGTGGCGAACGTGCCGTCCAGTTCGCCCTTCTCCATGGCGAGCTTGGATTCGCTGCCGCCCGGATAGCCGGTGACGATGCGCAGCTTGAAGCCGAACAGCTTGCGCGCCACGATCGCCATGTCGATGCTGGCGGAGCCGAGCGCCGGGCCGCCGAAAATGATCTCGCTGGTCAGGCTGTCGTCGAGTTTCTGGATCGGCGATTTCGCCATCACGAAGCCGATGTAGGTTTCGGCCGAGGCGCTGCCGACCCACGACAGGTCCGCGCCCCGGAACCGCACGCCCGCCATGCGCAGAGCATCGGCGGTGGGGACGTTGCTCTGCACGGCGGCGATGACGCTGCCGTCGCGCGGCGACGTGTTGGCGACAAAGTTCGCCGCCGTCAGCCCGCTGGCGCCGGGCATGTTCTGCACCACGATGGCGGGCTGGCCCGGAATGTACTTGCCCATGTGGCGCGACATGAGCCGCGCATACGTGTCGTAGAGCCCGCCGGCCGAGGTGCCGACGATCAGATGCACCTGCCGCCCGCGGTAAAAATCCTCGACCGGGTCGGCCGTGGCGGGGTGG
>CANJEY010000151.1 GCA_947472615.1 Beijerinckiaceae bacterium | reverse complement strand
CGGCGATGTTGGCGCGCAGCGCAGGCGGGATCGGAACGATTTCGTAGCGTGGGACCATCAGGGATCGGCCGGTGGATTCGCGATGCCGCCGGCCGGCTTCCAGCATGCCCAGAAACTTTTCGTAGGCGCCCGGTCCCGCATGTTGGTCCCTGAACTTCGTCTCGCCATTGCCCCAGCCGGACGCAGATATCACCGCCGCGACACGCTCGTCGACGCCGCCCGTATAGACCGCCACAGCGGCTCCGAAACTGCTGCCCAGCACCGCGATGCGCTCCGGATTAACGTTCGGATGCGCAGCCAGAAACGTCAGCGCATTGCGCGTATCCGACACCTGCTCAAGACAGATGAGATTGCCGCGCTCGCCGTCGCTGTCGCCGCAGCCGCGCATGTCGAAGCGCAGCGTCACGTAGCCGAGACTGTCGAACATCGCGACAGGCTCCGTCACGCTGCCGGAATTCTTGTGGCCTCCGAAGCCGTGCAGGATGATGAAGGCGGGACGCCGCTCGCCGGGCTTCACGTCGTCCGGCACGCGAACCACGCCCGACAATTGCAGCCCGTCGGACGCGAAACGCACAGTCTGGTCAGCCATTCAATCCTCCCTCATGCGAGCCTGAACTTCGGCAGCGCGACGCCCAGCGGCACGGCCGCAGTCTCTATGTCTTTCCAGGCCGAAGGACCGAGCGGAATGCCCTTTTCGCGGCGCTGGCGCGCTTCGCGACCGCCCCGTTCGCCCGGCAGCAGAATTTCATCGACGCCTTCGGTGGTCGGCAGATCCTTCAGGATCGCCGCATAGGCGCGCACATCGGCTGCAAACTCCTCGAGCGGCCGGAACGCCGCCACGTCGATCAGGATCACCATGGCGTTCTGGGTGTGGCCGCCACGCCCCGAGGCTCCGACCATGGCGGAAAGGATCGGCGCACCGGCCATGACGCTCGCCAGATATTCGAACATCAGCGCCATGCCGGCGCCCTTGGGACCGCCGACTGGCAGCGGCGTCATCGCCAGCACCGGATCGGTGGTCGGTTCGCCCGCCTCGCTCAGCGCCCAGCCGTCCGGGATCGGCAGGCCGGCCAGTTTCGCCTGTCGTAGCTTGCCCCATGCGGCGACCGAGGTCGCCATGTCGAGCACGATCGGCCCTTCCGCCCCGCCCGGCACCCCGATCGTCAGCGGGCCGGTGGCGACGCTCGCCACCCGCGCGCCGTGATAGGCCATATTGGGCACGCCGCCGATGACAATGATCGACGCGAAGCCGCGCTTGCCGGCCCATTCGGCATAATAGCCGACCGCGCCCGTGTGGGTCGTGTGATGCACGAGCGCCAGCGAAATCCCGTTGCGACGCGCCGCGTTGGCGGCCTCATCCAGCGCCACCATCATGGTCACCGGTCCCGCCGCCTTGTGGCCGTCGACCACGAGGCTCGCGCCAATCACCGGGCGGACGTCGGGCCGGGCCTTCGGGTCGAGGAAGCCCTTGTCGATAAACGCCAGATAGCCCGGCAGGCGCGTCACGCCATGCGAATCAACGCCGCGCAACTCGGCGAACACGATCAGTTCGGCGATCCAGCGCGCATCCGCGGGCGCCATGCCGCGCGCGGCGAAAATCTCGCCCACGAACCGGCGCAAGTCTTCGGCGGCGACGATCTTGCGATGCTGCGACACGGCTCTCTCCCTTGGGTCATGCGCAGACAGCACAGCGCCGCCGCCATTGCAACGGCCGGCGTGCAGGGCGCATCTTTATGGGAAAATCCGGCGGACGGGGCGCGGCGTCTGCAATGGTTCTTGACTCGGCGAACCCCGCTCCGCCAATCAGTCGGGGCGGCCTCCTGCCGCGCCGAGATCCCTACGCGCTTGTTTTTCCGCAGCCTTCAATATCGCATCGAATTCGCGGTCTTCTGCGCGGCGGCGGCGCTGGCGCGCGCGCTGCCGCTGGAGCGCGCCTCCACGCTGAGTGGCCGCATCTGGCGCTGGATCGCGCCGCTGTCGAAGCGCCATGCGCGCGCGCTGCAGCATCTGCGTCTGGCCTTTCCGGAGAAGTCGGACGGCGACCGGCAGGCGATCGCGCTCGACATGTGGGAGACGCTTGGGCGCATCTTCGGCGAGTCGTTCCATCTTGATGAAATTCTCGACAGCGACCGCATCGTTTTCGAGAATCTCGACGAACTCGTCGCCGATGGACGATGCGCGCACGGCGTCGTCGGCTGCAGCGCGCATCTGGGTAATTGGGAGATCGCCGCAAGTCTTTCGGGCAACTTCGGATCGCAGGCGCTTGGCATCTATCAGCGGGTCAAGAACCCGCTGGTCGACGAGCGCATCCGGTCGATGCGGGCGCGACTCTATCCGGGCGGATTGCTGGCCAAGAGCCAGGCCGCCGGAATCGCCGCCATCCGCCACGTGAAGAGCGGCGGCACGCTGGTGATGCTCGCCGACCTGCGCGACCGCAACGGCTACCCTGCCCCGTTCTTTGGCCGGCCCGCGCCCTCGACGACGTTTCCGGCGCTGGTCGCCCGCACGCTGAACCGGCCGCTGCTGGCTGTGGCGGTGGTGCGCGAACCCGGCGTGCGGTTCCGCATCCGGGGCGAATTCGTCGACGTGCCGCGCACCGACGATCGCGCCGCGGATATCGAGCGCGGCACGGAAAACCTGCAACGCAAGCTCGAAGACTTCGTGCGCGCCAACCCATCGCAATGGATGTGGGCGCACCGACGCTGGGGCTGAGGCCGGCAATGTCATTGGCGGGCGACCTGCGGTAGATTGTCGTCACTCAAAACTGGAATCGCCCCGTGCGCATCGCGACCTGGAACGTCAACTCCGTCCGCCAGCGGCTCGAACATCTGCTCGGCTACCTGCGCGACCAGCAGCCCGACGTTCTGTGCCTGCAGGAACTCAAGTGTCAGGATGAGGCGTTTCCGCGCCTCGAAGTCGAGTCCGCAGGCTACAATTGCGCCGTGCACGGACAGAAGACCTTCAACGGCGTGGCGATCCTGTCAAAGCGTCCCATAGAGGAGGCGAAAATCGGTCTGCCCGGCGACGACGCCGATTCCCATGCGCGCTACATCGAGGCGGTGATCCCATCGGACAGCGGGAATATTGTGCGCGTCGCGTCGATCTACCTGCCCAATGGCAATCCGGCCGGCACGGAAAAATACACGTACAAGCTTGCGTGGATGGATCGCCTGACAGCGCACGCCCGCGATCTGCTGAAACTCGAAGAACCACTGGTGCTGGCGGGCGACTACAACGTCATTCCTGACCCGCGCGATGCGAAAGACCCAGCCGCCTGGGTGCGCGACGCCTTGTTCCTGCCCGAAACGCGGGCGCGCTTTCGCACTCTGCTGAACCTCGGGCTTACCGACGCCTTGCGGGCGACCACCGACGCAGATGACCTCTACACGTTCTGGGACTATCAAGCTGGCGCGTGGCCGAAGAATTTGGGCATCCGTATCGACCATCTGCTGCTGTCGTCGCAGGCCGCCGACCGGCTGGCGCATGTGGAGATCGACAAGTCGATGCGCGCCGCCGAAAAACCTTCGGATCACGTGCCGATCCGCATCGACCTTTCGATCTGACGGAAACGCGATGGCGCAACCCGGAACGTCGACGCGCGCAGGCAGGTTCGGCAGGTCGCTCCGCTCGATCGCGTCGGGCGCGATTCCGGTGCTGGCCGGCCTGATGCTGGCGTCGGCGCTGCACCAGAGCGATTTCGTCGAACGCCTGCACAATCTGGTGTTCGATCAGTATCAGCGCTGGTCGCCACGCATCTGGACCGACGAACTTCCCGTGCGGGTGGCGGACATCGACGACACTTCGCTCGACCGCATCGGCCAATGGCCGTGGCCGCGGCAGAAGCTGGCGCAACTCACCGACAAGCTGGCGCAGGCCGGCGCGGCCGCGATCGTGTTCGATGCTCTTTTCTCGGAAGAGGATCAGTATTCGCCCAAGCAGATGCTGTCGCGCCTGCCCGACATTCCTGAACGCGATGCGCTTGCGAAAGCCATGGGCGAGCAGAACCTGATCGATTCCGACCCGCTGGCGAAAGCTTTTGAGACCGCGCAGGTCGTGGCGGCCGTGGCGCTGACCAATCTGCCGATGCAGACCCAGCCCGAGACGAAAGCCAGTTTCGTCGTGCTCGGCGATGATCCCGCGAAGGCGCTGCCGCACTTCGACAACATGATCTTGCCGCTGCAATCGTTGCGTGACGCCGCGAAGGGGTTGGGCGTCATCAATTACGTGCCGGACGGCGACCAGATCGTGCGACGCGCGCCGATCGCGTTTTCAGTCGGCAAGCCCGGCCAGATGAAGCTCGCGCCGTCGCTGGGCGTGGAAGCGCTCCGCGTCGCGTTCCAGACCATGACGCCGATCCTGAAGTCGACGAACGCGTCAGGCGAAATATCGTATGGCGCGCACGCCGCCGTCGTGTCGGCGAAGATCGGCGACGCCGTGATCCCGACCGAGGCTGACGGCAATGTGCGCATCCGCTTCGCGGGATCGCAGGACGGCCGCCGCATCCCGGCGTGGCGCATCCTCAACGGCGAGGTCGACGCCGACGAAATCGCCGGCCGCATCATCCTGATCGGCTCAAGCGCAAACGCGCTGGCCGACCTGCGGGCGACGCCGCTCGAATCCGTCGTGCCGGGCGTCGACATCCACGCCGAGTTTCTCGAACACGCCCTGTCAGGCGCGCAATTGGTGCGGCTCGACTGGGCGTGGGCGGTGGAAGCGCTGGCGGTGCTGGTCGGCGGCCTGCTGATCTCGCTCATCGTCGCACTTTTGTCCCCGGTGGCGAGCGCGGCGGCGACGATCGCCGTCGTGGGCGGCGGAGCCTGGGCAAGCTGGCTGGCGTTCTCGCGCGCCGAGCTGCTGTTCGATCCGATCATACCGGGCGCGACCTGGCTGGCCGCCTACGCCACCGCCACCATCGGGGTGTTCCGCCGCACGATGCGCGAGCGCTACGAAGTGCGCGCCGCGTTCAGCCGCTATCTGTCGCCCGTGGTGGTGGAGCAATTGGCGGCCGATCCGTCGAAACTGCGGCTCGGCGGAGAGTCGCGCCATGTCACGATCCTGTTCAGCGACGTGCGCGGCTTCACAGCACGCTCGGAGACCATGACGGGCGCAGGCGTGGTGCAATTCCTCAATGCGCTGCACACGCCGCTGACCGGATGCGTGCTGCGCGAGGGCGGCACGATCGACAAATACATCGGCGATGGGTTGATGGCCTTCTGGAACGCACCGCTCGACGTCGCCGATCACGCCAACGCCGCCTGCCGCGCCGCACTCGCCATGGCGGCGGCCGTGCCGGCGATCGACCAGCGACTGGCGGCAGAGGCCGCCGCTGCGGGCCACGCACATATTCCGGTCCGCATCGGCATCGGCCTCAACACCGGCGACGCGTTCGTGGGCAACATGGGCTCCGAACAGCGCTTCGACTATTCGATCGTCGGCGATCCGGTGAACGTGGCGGCGCGGCTCGAAAGCGCCACGAAGGAATTCGGCGTGACGGTGATCGTCTCGGAGACGACCCGCGCTGCCGCGACCGACTTCCTGTTCGTCGATCTCGGCTCGGCCGGGCTGAAGGGCAAATCGAGCGCCGTGAAGGTCTTCGCCCTGCACGACGCCAAGTCTGCGGCCGATGTCTCGTGGAGCGAGTTCGAGGCTTTGCATCAGCGCGTGCTCGACGCCGCCCAAGGCGACCGCCGACATCTGGCGGAGGCGATCAGGGAGGCGGAAGGGCATGTGCTCGGGGATCGGTACGGGGCGTTCTACCGGCGGCTAATGGACAGCGCGGCGCCCGAGATCGAAGACGCCGAATTCAGCCCGGGCGGTTCGTAAACCGGCTCAGCGCGGCTGCTCGGCGACGATGGAGCGCTTGAGACGGGAATCGAGCGACTTCAGCGCCATCTGGCGGTCGTTCTCGTCCGCCTGCTCGATAGCCGCCTTGTAATAGTCGATCACCCACGCGTCCTTGCGCGACCCGCTGGCGGCGTCGCGAGCCATGGTCAGCAGCATGAGGCCTCGGGCGCGCTGGCGCTGCAGCCCGGCCTGTCCGCTGAACAGCAGATGTCCAAGCAGCGCCTGCGATTCCATGTGGTTCTTGTCGGCGGCGTTAGACAGCCAGCGGACGGCCTGCCCGGAATCCTTCTTAACCCCGACTCCGTCGAGATACATGCGGGCGAGTTGAAACTGCGCGTTCGGCTCGCCGAAGTTCATCGCCGCGTACTGGAACATTTCGAGCGCGCGATTGAGGTCTCGCTTGATGGACGTGTTCTGAATGCCCGTGAGGCTGTAGACCCCGACCGCCACGAAGGCGTTGGCCACGAAAGCCAGATTGCCCTGATCAGGTTCGTCCTCGTCGTAATTGTCGACGATCCGCGAGAAGTACTGGTAGGCCTTCAGATCATCACGGCCGACGCCGTCGCCATTGGCGTAGATGTGTCCGAGCTTCCATTGCGCGCCCGAGAGACCACGATCGGCGGCGAAGTTCAGCGCCTCGAGTGAGGAGGCCACGTCGCCAGCGTGGAACAGATCGAGGCCCTTCTGCTGCGCCTGCTTGGGGTTCTTGAAGAGAGGCAGCGGCGCCTTGGCGTTCGGCGGCGACTGCTGGCCGTCGAGGGCGAAGACGGCCGTGGACGCGCCGAAGAAGGCGAAGCCGCAAACGGCGGCCAGAAGAACGCGAGTATTTGTGCGCATGGAACCCGGTCTCGCAGGGCGGCCGGCTGGCGCGAGGCGCGTGGTCGGCATCGCGTCGCGCAGAACGCTCTCCTCCGGCCATCCGGGTAGGCAAGACGCGCGCAGACGAACGATAATTCCCATGAGCCTCGACCCGAACCGCTGCTCCACCAAGGAGCCATACGGCCGCAACGCATCGAAATAGCTCGGCGTTTATGGCACAATCGGGGCGCTCATCTTGCGGCGAAGCGGCGGATTCCAAATGATTTTTGGGCTGTTGCGATTTTACCACAAGCGTGGTCGCACGTCCTCTTGACGCGGTCGCGAGCCGCCCCATCTTCCCGTTGCCGATACCCTATTGTGATGTATGTTGCGTATAATGTAGCTTAGGCTACATTCAACGGAATGAGCCTCCCATGCGCGATCTCGCTTACATGACATCGGGCGCTGCCCCCACTCCCCGCGGCCAGCAGAAGTCGCTGCCGGAATCCCATGGCACCGTCGCGGTGACCGGATCGACCGTGCGCCGTTTCGCGGCCTTTCTCGGACCCGGCTATCTGGTCGCCACCGGCTACATGGACCCCGGGAATTGGGCGACGGCGCTCGCCGGCGGGTCGCGCTTCGGGGCGGCGCTTCTGTCCGTCGTGGTGCTGTCGAGCATCATGGCGATCATCTTGCAGGCGCTGTCCGCCCGCCTCGCCATCGCCACGGGCCGCGACCTCGCGCAGACCTGCCGGGACCGGTTTCCGCGCGCGGCTGCAACCGTACTGTGGGTGATTGCCGAGACATCCATCGCCGCCACCGATCTGGCCGAAGTGATCGGCACCGCCATCGGCCTGCAATTGCTGTTCGGCCTGCCGCTCGCGGTCGGCGTGCTGCTGACGGCGCTCGACGTGTTCCTCGTGCTGGCGATCCAGTCGCTCGGCTTCCGCAAGCTCGAGGCCTTCGTGATCGCGCTGCTGCTGGTGATCGCCGCCGCCTTCGCCGGACAACTGGTGCTGGCGCATCCCGACATGGCGGCGATCGGACGCGGTCTCATCCCGTCCGCCTCGATCGTCAGCGACGCCGACATGCTCTACATCGCGCTGGGCATTCTCGGGGCGACCGTGATGCCGCACAATCTCTACCTGCATTCGGGCGTGGTGCTGACCCGCCAGATCGGCCCAAGCGAGGCCGACAAGCGGCAAGCGATCCGCTTCGCGGTCTGGGATTCGAGCATCGCTCTGGCGTTTGCGCTGCTGATCAACGGCTCGATCCTGATCCTCGCCGCCAGCGCGTTCTACACGGCCGGTCAGCACGATGTTTCGGAACTGCAGGACGCCTACAAGCTGATCGGGCCGCTGCTCGGGACGACTCTGGCGATGCACCTGTTCGGCATCGCGCTTCTGGCCTGCGGCCTCAATTCCACCGTGACGGCGACGCTGGCCGGACAGATCGTTATGGAAGGATTCATCGACATCAAGCTGAAGCCGGTGCTACGCCGCCTCGTCACGCGCGGTCTCGCCATTGTGCCGGCGATCGTTGTGACGATCGTGGGCGGCGAGGAATCGACCGGCAAGCTGCTGGTGCTGTCGCAGGTTATCCTCAGCCTCGGACTGCCCTTCGCGATGATCCCGCTCGTATTGTTCGCATCGTCGCGCGACCTGATGGGCGACCTGAAGGCCCCCGCCCCGCTAACGGCGGCGGCGGCGCTGATCGCCGCCGTGATCGTCGGTCTGAACCTGAAGATGATCTTCGATTCGATCTTTGGCTGACGCGAGCGTCAGCCGGCCTGCGACAGTCGGTCGAGCGCGCCTGACATCTTGGCGATGCGGACTTGCGCATCGTCACGGCGTTCACGGTTTTCCTCAACGACTTCCTCGGGCGCGCGGCGCACGAAGTCTGCGTTGTTGAGCTTCGCGTCGATCTTGACGATCTCGCCCTGCAGCTTGGCGATCTCCTTGGCGAGACGGCCGCGCTCGGCATCGATGTCGATCACGCCCTTGAGCGGCAGCGCCGCGACGCTTCCCCGCACGATCACCTGCGCCGAACCCGAGGGCGCAGCTTCAGCGAAATCGATCTCCGACAAGCGCGCCAGTCGCTTCAATGTTTCGGCCCACGCCTGCGCGCGCGCTCGCGCTGCCTGATCCGAACCTACCAGCGTCAGCGGTATCTGCGCGCCGGCTGGCACGTTCATCTCGGCCCGGACCGAACGAACTTCCGACACGAGATCGACGACCCAGCCGATCTCGGCCTCCGCCGCCTCGTCTTCGAGACCGGCCAGATCTGGCCATGCGGAGAGTGTGAGAAGCTCGGTTCGCGCCGGCCCTTCCGCGCCCTTGATCGCCCACAATTCCTCGGTGAGGAACGGCATGAACGGGTGCAGCAGCTTCAGGGTCTCGTCGAGCACATAGGCGGTCGTGGCGCGCGCTTCGATCTTGGCGGCGCTGTCCGGTCCCTGCAGCACCGGCTTCGCCAGTTCCAGATACCAGTCGCAGAAAATGTTCCAGACAAAGCGATAGGCAGCGTTGGCGGCGTCGTTGAACCGGTAGGCTTCGATCGCGCCGGTGATCTCGGTCGATGCGCGCGCCGCTTCGCCGATGACCCAGCGGTTGAGCGTTTCGCCGATCGCCTTCGGGTCGAACGACGCGGTGCGCACGCAACCGTTCATCTCCGCGAAACGCGCGGCGTTCCAGAGTTTCGTCGCGAAATTGCGGTAGCCTTCGACGCGGCTCGTGGCGAGCTTGATGTCGCGCCCCTGCGCGGCCATCGCGGCGAGCGTGAAGCGCAGCGCGTCCGCGCCATATTTCTCGATCAGATCGAGCGGGTCGATGACGTTGCCTTTCGACTTCGACATCTTCGCGCCCTTCTCGTCGCGGACGAGGGCGTGGATGTAGACCGTCGGAAACGGCACGTCCTTCATGAAGTGAAGGCCCATCATCATCATCCGGGCAACCCAGAAGAAGATGATGTCGAAGCCGGTGACCAGGACATCGGTCGGATAATAACGCTTCACGTCCTTGTCGTGGTCGGGCCAGCCCAGGGT
>CANJEY010000150.1 GCA_947472615.1 Beijerinckiaceae bacterium | reverse complement strand
ATCGTCGAGCTTGTCGAAGCCGCGCGACAGGTTGATGGGCAGGCCGCCCAGCAGGACCAGATCGGCGCCCGATTTGACGAAGGCGTCGATGGCGTCGTTCGTCGCCTCGTTGCACTTGCGCACGTCGTCCGGGCTCCGGTCGCCGAGCGGCAGGGTGATCATCATCAGCGTCACGCCGTCCGGCACGATCTTGTACCAGTCGATCGGAAACACTTCAGTGGTGACGGCCGCCACCGTGTAGCCGATGCGGGCGCGATGGCCATAAATGCCGCTGGTCTCTGTGGTCATCGAGCGACTCTCTTGAGTTATGGCCACATGCGATTGCGGACGAGGAAATCCTGAACGCGCGCATTGAAGGTCGCGGGGTCTTCGACGAAGCAGCAATGGCCGGCGTTGGGCAGGATGAAATGTTCGGCTTGTCCGATGAGGCTCGCGGTCAGCGTGCCGCCCTTCAGGGCGTTGTCGTGCTGACCGTTCACGATCAGCGTCGGGGATTTGTAGGCCGGCAGGCGTGGCGTGAGATCGGACGTTCCAACCGCCTCGAACACGTTTGCGATGCTGTCCGGATCAAGGTCCGCCCCGCGCTCGACGAAGCCGTCCAGCAGATAGCGTCCGGTCGGCGTATCGGCCCAGGCGGCGGTCACGCCGTGGCGCAGATGGCCCAGATGATAGGCCGGCAGCGTTCCGGCGGCGTGTTCGGCCTTGTAGGCCGCGATGCGATGGTCGAACTGCGCCTGCAGCCCGCTGTTGCCGCCGATCAGGACAGCGGCCTTGAAAACGTCCGGATGGTCGCAGGCCAGCATCAGGGCAATCTTGGAGCCGACGCTGCAGCCCACGACGATCGCGTCCGAGGCAAGCTCCTCGTCGGCCAGCACGCCCATCACGTCCGCGCCCATGTCCTCCAGCGTGAAGCGCTGGCGCGGCTTGGCCGATTGGCCCCAGCCGCGCAGGTCCATGGCGATGGTGGTGAAGCGGCTGGAAAACCGCTCGACCTGGTAAAGCCACAGATGATGATCGAACGGCATGGCGTGGATCAGCACCAGCGGCGGTCCGCGCCCGGTCCGCTCGTAATAGATGTCGAGTCCGTTGTGACGGCTGACTGGCACGCGCATCTCCCGATCCGCCGTCATACTATTCGAAGGGGGCCGGGCCGCAAGGCTGGCGGCGTGGCGCGCGGTCCGCTAACATGAGAAAAATCTTCACAGCGGGAGAAATCGGCATGGCTTATCGGACGATCCTGACGCGCGCGCGGATCGGGTTCATCATTCCATCCTCGAACCGGATGGTGGAGCCGCAGGCGGCGAAGTTCATGCCGGAGGGCGTGCAGCCGCATTTCACCCGCATCGGCATGACGAACCGCCACAAGGCGCCGCTCGACCAGCTCCTGCCGCGGATTCTGGATGCGGCCGAACTGCTCGCCGATTCCCAGTGCGACGTCACCGTCCTGCAATGCACCGGCACCTCCATGTCGGGCGGCGTCGACAAGGAGGCGCATGTCATTCGCGAAATCGAGCGCGTCACCGGCAAGCCTGCGCTCAGCGCTGCGTCGTCGCTGACGACCGCGTTCCGCACGCTCGGGGCGAAGAAGCTCGTGTTCATCTCGGAGTCGAAGCAGGACGATCACGACAAGAAGAAGGATTTCGTGCTGGAGGCCGGATACGATGTGCTGGCCGACAAGGCCGTAGCGCTGTCGGGCACGGACGAATATTGCATCATGCCGCCTGAACTCTGGTTCGACACGGCCATGTCGCTTCGTCGCGACGATGCGGACGCTTATTTTATTTCGTGCGCGAACATCCGTTCGATCGACGCGATCGAGGCGCTCGAAAAAGAGCTGGGCAAGCCAGTCGTGACCAGCAATCAGGCGGCGTTCTGGTGTTCGCTGCGCATGGCGGGCATTCAGGACGTGGTGCCGGGGCTGGGCCAGCTGATGCAGCACGATGTGCTGCGCACCGCCGCCGCCGCCGAATAATTCAAGCTGAAATCAGAAACGACGAGGAGACGAAAGCTCGATGGAGAAGCTGATCATCTATGCGGCTGTGGGCTATCCGCGGAAGACTGAGAACCCACATTTTCCCGCCGTGCCGGAGACATGGGATGGCCTGATCGACAGCGCCGTGAGGGCGCACGAGGCCGGCGCGAGCATCGTGCATTTCCATGGACCGCATGACGACAAGGGGCGCATCATCCCCGAAGCCTGGGGGCGGCTGGTGGAAGAGATCCACAAGCGCTGCGATGTGCTGATCGACTTCGGGCAGGCCGGTGCGCCGCTGGAGCAGCGCAAGCCGTTGCTGCAGCTCGGCAAGAACAAGCCGGATTTCATGGCGGTGTCGCTGACCAATCACGACTATCGCCGCCGCAGCCCGGAGCGCGGCGAATTCGACGTCTATTACCAGCATCCGCGCGACGAACTCGAGGAATACTGCCGCCTGCTGAAGGAATCGGGAGTTCGCGGCGGTTGGGAGATCTGGCATCTCGGCGGCGTCTGGAACTTCAACTACCTCGTTGAAAAGGGCCTGATCGAAGCGCCTTACTGGCTGAACCTGTTCTTCGGCACGCCCGGCGGCGTCTGGTCGCCGCCGACGGTGGACGAGATCACCCAGCGCATCCGCAACCTGCCGGAAGGCGCGCCCTTCATGCTCGCCCCGCGCGGCACGGCGGGGCCGATGGGCCAGACCCGCATGCTCACCTACGGGATCATTCAGGGCGGTCATGTGCGCCTCGGCACGCAGGACATGGCCTGGTATTCGGACGGCGTGCCGGCGCAGAGCAATGCGCAGATCGTCGCCCGCATCGCCCGCATTTCGCGCGAGCTGGGACGCGAAGTCGCCTCGGCGGACGACGCGCGCCGCATCCTCGGCGTTCCGCCCCGCGCCTGAGCGCTCAGCCATTCAGAGAAGGGCATACGATGAAAATTCTGCGATTTAATGATGATCGCCTCGGCGTGCTGAAAGGCGCCGATCGGGTCGTCGACATCAGCGCCGTCATCAGCCACCGCGAGGAGCGCGGCCCGCAACGCACGATGGAAGTGCTGATCGAGAACTTCGACGCGCTGCGCGCCGACATTCAGCGCATCGTCGACAGCGCCGACGGCGCGCCGCTGGCGAGCGTCCGGCTGCTGGCGCCGGTGCCGCGCCCTAGCAAGTGTCTCGGGGCGTTCCTGAACTACCTCGATCAGGACGACCGCTCGGTCGCTACGCTGCCGAATGAATTCTTCCACAAGGCGCCCGAACTGCTGGGGCCGGAAGGCAATATTATTCTGCGCGACATTCCGCAGGTGAAGGAAGTGACGCCCGAGGCGGAGTTGGCGTTCGTCATCGGCAAGCACGGCAAGGACGTGCCGGAAGACAGGGCGATGGATTATGTCTTCGGCTACGTGCCGTATTTCGACATTTCAGCGCGCGGCCTCATTCGTCGCAGCCTTGTGGTGCCGAAGGGGCAGGACACGTTCGGACCTTGCGGACCGTGGATCGTCACGAAGGACGAAATCCCCGATCCGCACAATCTGAACGTGAAGTCCTGGGTCGACGGCGGCTTGCGGCAGGACTTCAACACGAAGGACATGGCGCACAAGATTCCCGACCAGATCGCGTGGCTGAGCAAGTATTTGCAATTGCAGCCGGGCGACGTGATCGCGACCGGCACGCATCACAGGGGCCTCGCGCCACTCAATGTCGGGAACGTTCTCGAAATCGAGATCGAGAAGATCGGCCGCGCGCGCTGGAACGTGACGGGCCAGATGCCCTACAAGTTCCCGAAGAAGAACTCCGACGAACGCAAGCCCGATCCGTTGCCCCCCGGCATGAACATCACCCCGGTGGCGTAAAGCTTAATCGCTGGGCCGTGCTTCCGCTCGCATGCTGCTGACCAGAAACCGCGTGAACGCCTCGACCTGAGGCTTCGCGCGGCGCCCTGGCGGATGCGCGAGACGCACATCCATCAGCAACGGCGGCGCGTCGAGCTTGACGATCGCCAGCGCGCCTGCGGCCGCGTCGGGCGCGACCGCCTTGCGCAGCGTGCAGGCGATGCCGACGCCGGCGATCACGAACTCCCTGAGCGACTGATAGTCAGTGGCCTGTGCGACAGTTCGCACGCGCGGTACGCCAGCGTCGCGCAACAGACCGAGTACTTCGCGACCGAACGCAGACGTGGGTGGTGAACCGACGAAATCCTGCCGGACGATCTCTGCCCCCGGCACCCGGTCTCGCGTCGCCAGCGGATGCGTCGCAGCTGCGACGATCACCAGTTCCTCACGCACGATGACCCGCGTCGGCAAGCCCGGAATCTCCGCGTTGCTCAGGAGGCAGGCGATGTCGACCGCGCCGTCGCGCGCTTCGCGCGCCACATCTTCCTGATAGCCGATGCGCAAGGTGAGCCCGATGTCGCGGCGCAGGCGCGCGAAATCGGCGATCGCGCCCGACAGGGCCGACGTCGCCAGTGACCGTTGACAGGCGAACACCACGCTGGCGCGCGCCGCATCGAGATGTTCCTTCACATCCGCGGACATTCGGTCCGACGCGGCGATCAGGTCGCGTGCGTGCGTAAGGCATATGCGGCCGAGTTCGGTGAGTATGGGCGTTGCGCCGCGGCGGCGCTCGAACAGCTTGCCGCCGAGCGCCTGCTCCAAAGCGTCGATGTGAGCGCTGACGGAGGGTTGCGCGATGTTCATCCGGTCGGCGGCGGCGGCGAAGCTGCCGGCCTCTGCCACCGTCGCGAAGATGCCGAGGCGGCGAAGCGACACGTACTGCATCGCGTCAACATATAGCCTTTCGGCTCTATCCAAAAGAGGTAACGCCACATTGCTTCAGGCGGCCCGCGCAGCCAGACTGCGCACGCCGGACAGGGCTCTCGCAGCATTCGCGGAATCCGTCCGGTTCCGGTACAACCTGAACGGCGGCGGCGGCAGCCGACCGAATCCGGCAGGACCGACAGGAGGAAGCGATGGCGACGACCAGCAGACGTACATTTCTGGCCGCAACAGGCGCGGCGGCGGCGAGCGCAGCTCTTGGCGTGCCGGCGCGGGCGCAGACGCTGCGCAAACTGAAAGTCGGCAAGGCTGTCACCACCTCGTTTCCCTTCGCGGGTCTGGAAATCGGCCAGGAATCCGGCATCTGGAAGGCCAACGGCCTCGACATCGAAATCGCGGCGTTCCGCGGCGACGGGCAGATGCAGCAGGCGCTAACGGCCGGCTCCATCGACTTCGGTTTCGGCTCCGGCCCCGGCATGGGTTATGCGGCCAAGGGCGTTCCGGCCCATGCGGTGGCGTCGATCGCCGACCGCCCGCAGAACATGGCGCTGATCGTCGGCAACAACAGCAACATCAAGTCCGCCGCCGACCTGAAGGGCAAGCGCATCGGCGTCACCACCGCTGGCTCGCTCACCGACTGGCTGGCGCGCGCCATCGCCAAGAAGCAGGGCTGGAAGCAGGAAGACATCGAAGTCGTGCCGATGGGCGAAATTCGCACGCGACTGCCGGCGATGCAGTCTGGCGAAATACCCGCCAACGTCACGGCGACCGAATCCGCTTTCGAGTTGCAGCAGCAGGGCCTCGGCAAGGTGCTGCTGACCTTCGGCGAAATCGTCGATCATTTCCACACGCACGTCGTGTTTGCTCTCGACAAGCACATCAACGGCGATCCGGAGTTGGTGAAGCAATTCCTGCAGGCGTGGTTCCAGATCGCCAAGTACATCAAGGAAAATCGCAAGGAGACGGTGCGGATCGTCGCCAAGGTCATGAGCGTCAGCGAGCCGATCGTCGAGCAGGCCTACGACATCGAACTGAGCATGATGTCGTTCGACGGCAAGTTCGATCCTCAGGCGATCGAGGTGATCCGTAATTCGCTGAAGGAGCTCGACATCCTCGACTTCATTCCGAAAGCCTCGGACATGTATGTCGACAAATTCGTTCCCGTCGTCGTCAAGTAGCACCGCGACGAAACGCGATCGCAGCGGTGCAGAGTGAAGCAGGATAGTGTGACCACGCTTTCGAACGACAAGCCAACTGCGATTTCGATCCGCAACGTGTCGCAGCGCTATGGCGAGGCTGGTTCGTCCGGCGCCGTCGTGGCGTTGCAGGATATTTCCCTCGATATCAGACAGGGCGAGTTTCTCTGTCTGCTCGGCCCATCCGGTTGCGGCAAGAGCACGTTGCTGAACATCGTCGGCGGCCTGTTCAGCGCCACCGAAGGACAGGTGAAGGTCGGCGACAAGATCGTCAAAGGCCCGCTGCCCGCCGATATTTCCTTCGTGTTTCAGGAAAGCACGCTCTACCCCTGGTACACGATCCGCGAAAACTTCGACGTCGCGTTCAAGTTCCAGCGCGTACCGCGCAACGAATGGAAAGAGCGCACCGCTTCCGCCCTGCAGGCGGTCGGCATGTCGTCTTTCATCGACCACTTCCCGAACCAGTTGTCGGTGGGCATGCGCCAGCGCGTCAATCTGGCGCGCGGCATCGCGCTGAAGACCGACATCATTCTGATGGATGAGCCATTCGCAGCGCTCGACGAGCAGACCCGCATGGTGCTGGGCGAAGACCTGTCCGAATTGCTGGCGGCGACGAAAAAGACCATCGTGTTCGTCACGCATTCGCTCGCCGAAGCCGTGTTCCTGTCGGATCGCATCGTGGTGATGACCGCGCGCCCCGGTCGCATCAAGACCATCGTGGAGGTCAACGAGCCGCATCCGCGTTCGCCCGATTTCATGTTGCAGCCGCGATTCAGCGAATTGCGCAACGAGCTCTACGCGCTGCTGCGCGATGAAATTCGTCAGGCCATAGCCACAACCGGCGGCAGCGTCCGTCCGTCGGGAGACTGAGCGATGCTCGAGACGTCGAACGCTTCCGCCCGCATCGTGCAGATCGCCTTTCTGGCGATCGCTGCGGGCGCCTGGTACGCGGTGACGACGACCGGCAACATCTCGCCGTTGCTGTTGCCGCCGATGGATCGCGTGTGGAGCGCGCTGAACACGTTGCTGGCGCGCGGCCAGTTCTGGCCGCCGATCCTCATCACGCTGACGACCATCGCGCAGGCCTATGCGATCGCCATCGTGACAGGCGTGCTGGTCGCCTATCTGGTGACGCGCTCGCGCTTTTTGACGGAAGTGTTCGAGCCCGTAATTGCTGGCGTGTTCTCGATTCCGATCACGCTGTTCTTTCCGGTCTTCATTCTGTTTTTCGGAATCGGGCCTGCGTCGAAAGTCGCATACGGGGCGACCTATGGGTTCTTTCCGATCGCGCTGAACACGATCGCCGGCCTTTCGGCGGTGGACGAACGCTTTCTGCGCTCCGCGCGATCGATGGGGGCCTCGTCGTTCGACACGTTCCGGCATGTGCTGTTTCCGGCGGCGTTTCCGGTGATTCTCACCGGCCTGCGCGTGGGATTCTTCATCTCGTTCGCGTCTGTGCTCGGCGGCGAAACGCTGTCGTCAGCGGTCGGCGTCGGGCGCAACATCGCGCTCGCGGCGGAACTGATGGAGCCGGCGCGGCTCTACGCGTGGATCGTCTTCGTGATCCTGACGGCGATCGTGCTCAACACTATCGTGTCGCAGATCGAAAACCGGAGGCGTGACTATTGAGCGCGCTCGCCGCGAAAGCCGGATCAGAGACGCCGCCGCGCATGACATATGCGTCGCGCGTCGTCTGGACGCGGCGCGGCGTCATCGCCGCCATCGCGGTCTTTTTTGAAATTTACGGACGCACGTTCGCCGATCCGAATCTGTTCAGCCCTCCTTCCACCATCGTGGCGGCGCTGTTCCAGAAGGTCTTCGCCGAGGAACGCATCCGCGATGCAATCTGGATCACCTTCATGGAGGTGTCGGTCGCTTACGTGATGTCCGTCGTGTTCGGCCTCGCGGCGGGTCTGCTGGTGGGCTGGACGCGTCCCGGACGTCATGCGGTCTATCCGATTATCCTGCTCCTGTATTCGATCCCGCAGGTGATTCTTCTGCCGTTGTTTGTGCTGATCTTCGGCATCGGACCAGCGGTGAAGATCGCGTTCGGATTCACGCACGGCATCTTTCCGATCATGGTCAACGTGATCGCTGGCATGCGCAACGTCAGTCCGCTACTACTGAGCGGCTCGCGTTCGCTTGGCGCTTCCAGCATCGACGTTGCGCGCCACGTCTATTTTCCGCACATGGTGCCGAGCCTGTTCGCCGGCCTGCGGCTCGCGATGACGCTGACGCTGCTCGGCGTCATTCTGGGCGAGTTGTACGTGTCGACGACCGGCATCGGCTATTACACCAAACTCTTCGCTGAACGCCTCGATCCTGCGCCGCTGTTCGCGCTGATCAGCGTGCTGGCGTTCATGGCGATTCTGCTCAACGAAGTGGTGCGCGTGGCCGAACGCAAATTCACGCGCTGGAAGCGCTAGCCCGGCGAACCGGGATGGAGAAAAAATGAATATCGTTGGCATCGATATCGGCGGCACGTTCACCGATCTGGTCGGCTGCGTCGACGGCAAGATCGTCACGTCGAAAACCTCGACGGTTCCGTCCGATCCGACGCGGGGCGTTGCCGATTCGCTGGCGCTCGCCCATTGCAAGATGCCGGAGCTTGCCGAAATCCTGCACGGTTCGACGATCGCCATCAATACGGTGCTGGAGCGCAAGGGCGCGCGCACCGCGCTGATCACCACGCGCGGTTTTCGCGATGTCTATTCGATCGGTCGCAGCAATCGCATCGAGGCGTTCAATCTGTTCTTCCATCGTCCGCAACCGCTCGCGCCGCGCGATCTGACTTTTGAGCTCAATGAGCGCATGACGTTCACCGGCGAAGCGCTGACGCAACTTGATGAAGCGCAGGTGCGTGAACTCGTTCCCCGTCTCAAGGCGCTGGGCGTCGAGGCGGTGGCGGTGTGCCTCGTACACGCCTACGCCAATCCGGCCCATGAGCGCCGCGTCGGCGAAATCCTGCGCGCAGAAGCGCCTGATCTCTTCGTTACGCTCTCGCACGAAATCCTGCGCGAATATCGTGAATACGAGCGCACATCCACCACGGCGCTCAACGCCTACATCGGGCCGCGCGTGCGCAATTATTTGCGCCGTCTTGAGGGCTTTCTGCGGGGCGAGAAGTTCGACGGAAAGATCCACATCATGCGCTCGAACGGCGGCGTCATGTCGATCAAAGTCGCACAGGAGCAGCCTGTGTCGATGATGGAATCGGGGCCTGTCGCGGGCATGATCGGCGCCGGCAAGCTTGCGGTTCATCTCGGTCTCGGCCGGTGCGTTGGCTTCGACATGGGCGGCACAACCGCGAAGGCGAGCCTCATCACCAATGGCGCACCCGCCATTGAGGAAGGGTATGTGATCGGCGATCACGCCAGCGGTCAGCCGATGCAATTGCCGGTCGTTGATATTGTCGAAGTTGGTGCGGGCGGCGGCTCCATCGCGTGGTGCGATCCCAATGGCGGCATTCACGTTGGACCGCAGAGCGCCGGCGCCGATCCCGGCCCCGCCTGTTACGGCAAGGGGTCTGTCGACCCGGTCGTCACGGACGCCGATGTGATTCTCGGCCGCATCAACGTCGAGCGCTTTCTCAATGGCGGCATGAAGCTCGATCGCGCGGCCGCTGAACGCGCCGTGAAGAACAAGCTCGGCGATCGTCTCGGCCTCACCGTGCCGGAAGCTGCGCTCGGCATCGCGAAAATCGCAGATACGTCGATGTCGCTCGCGGTGCGCGCCGTGTCGGTGAACAAGGGCGTCGATCCACGCGACTCTT
>CANJEY010000149.1 GCA_947472615.1 Beijerinckiaceae bacterium | reverse complement strand
TGCGATGTTCGAAAAGCATCCTGACGTCGGCGACGAGGAGATGCTGGAAATCCTGTCCTCAAATCTTTGCCGGTGCACGGGCTACAAGAACATCATCTCCGCCGTCCGGGCCGAGCGGGAGCGTATCAGGTCGAATGCCGGATAAGTCGAACGTCTCAGACGGGCCTACCTGCAATGCATGCCATGGATGACGATGAACTGAAGCGACTGGCCGACGCGGCCGGCCTTGCGTTGATGTTGAAAGATTTTCCGGCAGACCTGCGAGAGGCTGCGGAAACTGTCGCACGGCAGCGGGCGATGCTTCCACAGGAGCTGGAAGAGGCCGAGCCCTGGCCGCCCATGCGGATACCTGAGCGATGACGGGCGATCTGCACTGGTTGACCGTGCGCGACGCCGCGGCGCTGATCCAATCCCGGAAGCTGTCGCCGGTCGATTACGTCGTAGCGCTGCTAGACCGCATCCGGATCATCGATCCGCACATCAATGCGTTCACGCGGCTGGATGCAAGCGGCGCTCGGGCCGCTGCGCAGGCGGCCGATTCCGAAATCAGGGCCGGACATTATCGCGGTCCGCTTCATGGCGTTCCGGTCGGGATCAAGGACATCGTCGATGTCGACGGTCTGCCGACGACGTGTCATTCGGCCGCTCGACTCGACCATGTGGCGCAAACCGACGCCGCCGTGACGTCGCGGTTACGCCGCGCCGGCGCGATCATTCTGGGCAAACTGTCGACCCATGAATTCGCCATCGGCGGACCGAGCTTTGATCTGCCGTTTCCGCCGGCGCGCAATCCGTGGAATCGGGATCATCATCCCGGCGGTTCTTCATCCGGTTCGGGCGCTGGTCTTGCGGCCGGATTGTTTCCCATGGCGGTCGGCACGGACACCGGCGGATCGATCCGCAATCCTGCGGGAACCTGCGGAGTTTTCGGGCTCAAGCCGACGTATGAAAGCGTACCGCGCGACGGCGTGTTTCCGTTGGCTTGGTCCCTCGATCATGTGGGGCCGATGGCCCGGACGGCTGGCGACGCCGCGCTGATGTTCAACGCGATCGCGGACGTCGCGCTTGCGCCAGACAGCGGCGAAGGCCGCAAGTTGACGATCGGCTTCGTGCGGCATTTCCACGAAAGGGACATGCCGGCGACGGCCGAGGTGAGCGACGCGCTGGAACGGGCGGCTTCCGCACTTGCGGCGGCGGGGCATCGCATCGTCGACGTCGTCTTGCCGACGCTCGAAGAGTTTTCCGCGGTCAATCGCTTCATCCTGCAGGCCGAGGGCTGGGCGATCCATGCAAAATGGCTGCGCGAACGCCCGCAGGATTATGGACAATTGGCGCGAACAAGGCTGGTGACGGGCGCTTTCCTGTCCGCCGGCGATTACATCGACGCCCAGAGGCGGCGGCGACGCATGATGGGCGCAGTTCAGGCCGCGTTCGAAAAGGTCGATCTTCTGTTCATGGCCAACAGCATGGATCCGGCCTGCAGGATCGATGATGAGAGCGAGATCAAGCGCACCTATTCCCGGCAGGCGCGCACGCCCTTCAATGTGACGGGGCATCCGGCCGCCGCCTTCATGTGCGGGTTGAGCCGAAGCGGGCTTCCCATCTCGGCGCAGGTGGCGGGCCGTTATGGGGACGAGGCGACGATCCTGCGCCTCGTGGCCGAGTTCGAGTGCTCGCAGGGATGGCCTGACAGGCATCCGCCGGATGCGCCGATTTCAGGCGCAATTTGACCTGAACTGGTCTTTGTCTCAAATAGCTCATGATATTTGCCCCGTTTCGAATTGGAGACGGGGCCTGCAAAGAGTCTGCTTCGCCCGGGGAGAACGTTTGCGTTGACCGTTCGGTACGATGACATCGGGAACAGGTTGAAGGCGTTCAGGGTCGGCTCCGGTCTGACGGCGGATGACGTCGCCAAGCGCGCTGGCATTTCCCGGACCGCGCTTTACCGGTTCGAGAAGGGCGAAGTCGTCAAGATCGAAACGATCGACAAGCTGGCCGAACTACTGGACGTTTCCGTTCCGACGCTGCTGGGCGTTGGGGTGGAATACGTTCCTTCAGCAGTGAGTTATTTCGAACGGATCCGGCAGATCGAAGCCGCCGCGCAACACATCACGGTTCTGGCCGGTCCGATTGCCTCGATACTGGCGTCCGAGCGATTCAACGAAATGCTCGGCGAGGTTCTACGTGAGAGCGTTCCGGAGACAATCGCCAATCGCAAGCGCATCCTGCAGGACATCGAAAACATTCTGGCTATTCTGGCGGAGCGGAAAGTCACGTACCGGCAGCGCACGCCGTCTGTTGTCAACCTCATTTCAGCTCTCGAAATCGAGCGGTTCGCGCAGAATGGAATGTCCGGCCGTCTGGACTTGCCCGATTCCACAAGACGCAAGCGGCGCGAACTCGCCCGGGAAGAGCTGGCGCATTTCGCGCGTCTCGTCGGCGAAGAACCCATCGGCATTCAGATCGGCATCGTTCCGGCGAATCTGTCCTACAGCGGCTTTCAGATATTCCGGCAGCCCGACCGTAATGTGCTGGCCGTCAGTCCATTCAGGCTCGGCGAGCGGCCCAACATCATGGTTGGGGTTGCGATGATTACAGCCGCGCCGGAAGCGCTGGCGCTGCATCAAAAGGTCGTCGACCAGATGTGGAAGAGCGCCCTCAAGGGCAAGGAAGCCGCGCAATATCTGGCGAAGCTCAGCCAGCAAAGCCAGAGGGCGCACAAGTCCGGTCTGTGAGCAAAGCCGGCTACGCGCCGGCCTGCCGAATGAGCGCCATGACGTCCTGCGGCGCGATCGGCGTGCGAAGAACCCGAACATTGAACTCAGACAGCGCGTCATCGACCGCCGATGCGATGGCCGCCGTCATCGGGATGACGCCCGTTTCGCCGACGCCCTTGACGCCAAGCTCGTTCAGTGGCGTCTTCGATTCCATATGCAGGAGGTCGATGCTCGACGGGCATACGCCTGCGGTCACCATCAGATAGTCAGCCAGCGTGGTTGTCGTGGGCTGCGCGTTTTCATCGAACCCCATGCGTTCGAACAGCGCGTTGCCGACGCCATGAACGATTCCGCCAACCACCTGTCCATCGACGATCCTTGGATGCATGACGGCCCCGCAATCGTGCACGAAGACGACATGGCGCACCTTGATGAGCCCGGTCGTGGGGTCGACCTCGACTTCCACCACCACGGCGCCGTTAGCGTAAGTCATGTCGTCGATGATGACGTTCGCTGTCGCGGCGAGGCCCGGCTCGACGCCGCCCGGCAGATAATAGCCCGGCAAGCCAGACACGGCGCGCGCGACCTGCGCGAACGAAATGGATTCGCCTCCCCCCTTCAGGCGAATCTCGGAACCGTCGATTTCGAGGGCCTGTTCGCCGACGTTGAGCAGATGGCTGGCGACGAAGATCGCCTTCTTGCGCACCCGCATGGCGGCCTCATGCGCTGACGCTCCGGCCATCACGGCCTGCCGGCTGTTGAAACCGCCCATGCCGATCTCGATGGCTCCCGTGTCGCCAGCGGCGACGACGATGTTGCCCATGTCGAAGCCGAGTTGCTCGGCCACGACCTGCGCCAACATGGTCCGTGTGCTCTGTCCCATGGCGGTGGCGCCGGACGCGACATGAATGCGCCCGTTCTCGCCAATGCGGACGCTGACGGGCTCGACAGGGCCGCGGCCTGTGCCTTCCACATAATTGGCGAGTCCGATGCCGATGTGAACTCCTTTGGCGCGCGCCTCGCGCTGTCGCGTCGGAAATTCATTCCAGCGCGAATGCGCAAGCGCCATCGCCAGACATTGGGGATAATCCCCGCTATCGAGGGATATCTGCATTCCGCCGCGTGTCTTCATCGGAGTCTTGAAGGGAATCTGGTTCGCATTCACCAGATTGCGGCGGCGGATTTCGTCGCGGTCGATGCCGAGCTCCCGCGCAGCGCGATCGAGCAGCCGCTCGATGACGAAGACCGCCTGCGGTTGTCCCGCGCCCCGAATCGGCGTCACCGAGACCTTGTTGGTGACGACGCATTTGACGTTCAGCTTGTAATTCGCGACCTGATACGGAAGGGGCAGCGTAGAGGCCGAACCATACGGCACGTTGATGCCGCGTGGCGTATAGGCGCCGTGATCGTGCAGCATGCTTCCCTGAACGGCGAGGATGCGGCCCTCGCCATCGGTAGCGATTTCCATATCCCAGATCTGGTCTCGTTCCTGCGTGGTCGCCACGAAATGTTCGCGGCGATCTTCGATCCACTTGACGGACCGCCGCAGGCGAATGGCCGCCAGCGCGACCAGCAATTCTTCCGGGTAGAAGACAAGCTTTGGTCCGAAGCCGCCGCCCAGGTCCGGCGCCACGACGCGCAGGCGATCGTCGTCGAACCCGAGAATATCGCAGAGCACACGCTTGCACGCATGTGGCGTCTGCGTCGAACTCCAGACCGTCAGCCGCTCGTCGATCGGGTCATAGCGGGCGACGACGCCCCGGCATTCCATCGAATGTCCGACGCCGCGATGTTGCACAAGCCGTTCGCGGAACACGTGAGGCGCGTTCGCGATCGCCCCCGGCGCGTCGCCGAAAGCCACATCGAATTCAGCAGCGATATTGTGAGGCGCGTCCACATGCGCGCAGGCCGAGCCCTCATCGAGCGCGCGCTCAAGATCCGCCACGGCCGGTAGAGGAGCGAGGTCGGCGACGATGAGTTCGATCGCATCTTCAGCTTTCGCCCGCGATTGGGCGATCGCCATGGCGATCGCTTCTCCGACATGCGTGGCTTCCTTGATCGCCAGAATGGGGCGGTGCAGCTGATACTTGAAGGCCGGGCTGGGAAGCGCGGTCCGCAGCAACACGTCCGTGACATGGGGCCTGACGTCTTCGATGTCCCAGACTGCCGTGACGCCCGGCAGAGCCCGCGCGTCGGACAGATTCAGGGAGTTGATGCGCGCATGCGCCAGATCGCTGCGTAGAAACGCGACATGCAGCATATCGGGGAAGGAGATATCGTCCACGAAGCGCGCGCGTCCTGTCAGGAGCGGGACGTCCTCCAGCCGCGGAACGTTCTGGCCTAGAATTCTGGTCATCTCACGTCCATCGCGCTACGGGCTGCCTGCATCTGAAGTCCATCGAACCGGAACGGCGTCGTCGCTGGTTCCGAGCCCCGCGTCGGGCCGACCTGACCTCGCTGCATCGGCCCGATGTTGCGCGTAGTATCATGTCTTCAACGGTCAGACGTCAATGGAATCGACCCGTTTTGCCTTCCATAGCGGCGATTGTTGACACCTTGGGACGCTCATGTTGATTTGAAAACGATTTGATGACAGCGCCGGAACCTGACCAATTTGCGCCACTTTACGACAGACAGTCATGCGCGCTCCAAAGGGAGTGATCGTGCGGGTCTGGGATGGCGACGAAAGGTGCTGACCGGTGAATCAGACGTGATCTGAACGCCCTCGAATCGCAAGATCGACTTGGCGCTCCGCGTCACATGAAATGTTTCGGAGATCTTGATGAACATGCAACGCGGTGCGATCGGACAATCGCTGCCACGCCTCGAAGATGGGCCTCTGCTGCGCGGCAAGGGAGCGTTCGTCGGGGACATCAATTTCCCGCATCAGCTGCACATGCGGGTCGTGCGGTCTCCGGTCGCGAATGGCATGTTGCGCAAGGTCTCGACCGGCGCTGCATCGGCGGTGAAGGGCGTGTACGCGATCTGGACCGCGGCGGACATTCCCGACATCGGTCCTATCGATTTTCGTGACGGCGTTGTTGAATCGCTCGAACCCTATCGTCAGCGCGTTCTGGCGGTGGAGCGCGTCCGGTATGTCGGCGAGCCGATCGCGGTCGTCTTCGCGACTGATCCATATGTTGCCGAGGACGCCGCCGAACTCGTTGAACTGGAGATCGACTCGCTGCCAACCGTGATGAGCGCGGACGTTGCGCCCGGACGATTTTCGAACGCGCTTTCGACGGAGGCCACCACGATCGCGCAGGGATTTGGCGATGTCGATTCGGCATTTCTTCGCGCGGCCGAAATCGTCGAATTGACTCTCGCCGTGGGGCGACATTCCGGCGTCCCGCTTGAGACGCGCGGCGCCATCGGTCGTTATGATTCCGCCCGGGACGTGCTTGAGCTTCATGGCGCGGCCAAGGTGCCGCACAAGAATCGCGAAACCCTGAGCCGACTCTTCGGACGCAGCCCCGCAAGCCTTCATCTCTTCGAATCGCATGTCGGTGGCGGGTTCGGGGTTCGTGGCGAAATCTATCCCGAAGACATTCTGGTGCTGGCGGCGGCGCTAAGGCTGGGCCGTCCTGTCAAATGGATCGAAGATCGTCGCGAACACCTGATGACCGCAAACCATTCGCGCGAGCAGATTCACAAGGTTCGCGCCGCCGTCGCGCCGGACGGCGAAGTTCTGGCGATCGATGTCGAGTTTTTTCACGATCAGGGCGCGTACCCCCGAACGCATGGCAAGCGCATCGCGGAGACGACCTGCGGAATTCTGCCAGGTCCCTACAAGCTCGACGCCTATCGGGCTTTCGGTCGCTACCGGTTGACCAACAAGACGCCCGCCGCGACGTATCGCGCGCCCGGTCGCTATGAAACCAACTTCGTTCGCGAGCGGCTTTTCGACGCTATCGCGGAGCGCCTCGGCATGTCGCGAATTGACGTGCGGCTGCGCAACCTGATTTCGAAAGCGGAAATGCCGTTCGAGCGGCCGTTGACGGTTCTCGGCGACGAGGTGTCGTACGACACCGGCGACTACGAAGGTCTACTGGCCAAGACCCTCGACCGGTTCGGCTGGAAAGACCTGATGGAGGCGCAACGGCAGGCGCGGGCGAAGGGCGAACTTGTGGGTTCGGGCTTCGCGTTCTTTGTCGAGAAGAGCGGTCTCGGCCCCACAGACGGCGCGCGCGTCACTGTCGATGAAACCGGCGCTGTTGAAGTCGTGACAGGCGGCGCGTCAGTCGGACAAGGATTCGAAACCGTGATGGCTCAGGTCTGCGCGGAGACACTTGGTGTGGATTATCGCCGCATCAGGGTCGTTCACGGCCGCACCGACAGGATCGACTTCGGCATCGGGGCGCATGCGTCGCGCGCAACTGTAATGACCGCCAACGCGGTTGCGGCCGCCGCCACGAAGGTGCGCGCTAAAGCGTTGGGACTTGCGGCGAAGCTCCTTCAGGCCGAAGTTTCAAAACTCGATATCGTCGATGGTCAGGTGTTTGTCGCCGGACAAGCGGCCGGTCCTTCCATCAGCCTCGCATCGCTGGCGACGCATTTGCGGCCGTTCTCACGCACGCGGGGAGATCTGGACCCCGGACTGAGCGCGGAGGGCTGGTTCAGCACCGATCATCAGGTCTATCCCTATGGGGTGCACATGGCGTCGGTGCGACTGGATCGCGAAACCGGCAAGGTGACGGTCGAGAAGTTTCTGGTGGCCTGCGATATCGGTCGAGCCATCAATCCCATGCTGGTGCACGGGCAGATCGCTGGCGGTTTTGCGCAGGGATTCGGGGGCGCGTTGCTCGAAGAGTTTCGTTACGATGAGAACGGCGAACCGTTGTCCGTAACCTTCGCCGACTATCTGATCCCGACTGCGGCCGACATTCCCGACGTCGACGTGCTGCTCTGCGAAGATGCGCCGACGTTTCGCAATCCGCTTGGCATCAAGGGAGCGGGCGAGTCCGGCATAGCAGCCGTCGCCGCCGCGATCGCCAGCGCGGTCGACGACGCCTTGCAGATGCCGGGCGCCATCGTGAGTACGCCCATCTATTCTGCGACGGTTCTCAACGCGCTACGGCGCAAGGACCGCCGGGATAATGCGACCAGTAATTCCTAGCCGATCGCACTTCGTTTCGTTCAAATTCTACTTCAATCATTAGATTTGCTTCGCCAGTTCCAGATTGGCGTCGCGGCGATTTGAGTCCTGACTGACTACTTAGTTCAGCTCGCAGGCGCCGTCAGGCTTGCGAATCTTCGTTTCGTAGACGGCAACCTTTCGAGCAGATGGCGGGGTGCATTCGCGCCTTCGCGGCACGAAGACGCCGTACCAGAAATGCAGCGTGTTTTTTCGTCGATGGGACGCGGAACTGCATGAACGCTGCTGCCAGACAGCGCCGTTGTTGCCGGTGCCCAGCATGTTCGGAAAGATCACTGGATGGCCGACCATCCAGTCCTCTGACGTCTTGGATTGCCCGACGTACAGTCGGCGCCTGACGAAGTCGAACTTGATTTCGTCGAAGGGCGATATTCTCGTGACGGCGATTGGTCGCGGTCTTTGCGCACCTGTTTCGGCGAATCTGGCGAACCGCTCCACGTGGCCGTCGTCCACGCGCATCCAGAACTCTATCGCTAAACAGTGGAACTGGGCGCCAGCGGCGGCGTCCAAGCGTGGCCTTGTCAACCCGCTTGAAGTGGAGCAGATTTCGCCCGAAGGGTGCCAGCCGGAAGCGCCGGCGTCGCGCTCCCGCCCGGGGGAAGAGTTCATGAGACGTGTTCTGTGCGCAGCCCTGATGGCGCTGCCAGTCGCGCCGGCCGGGGCCTATGAGGTCAGCGGCGTCAAGGTCACCAATGTCGGCAAGGGGGTGCAACTGGGCGCGCATTCCACCATCGTCAACACAGGCTGCTACACGTAGCCGGCCGGCGTGACGGTGACGCTCTCGCCGCAATTCGGAACCATCAGCCAGCGCGTCGGCGACAGCGCCATCAGCGGCGGGCCGGGCATCATAGATCGCTGCATCGGCCTCACCGGCAAGGGAACGATCGTCACCTACACGCCCGCCAAGGGCTTCGTGGGCGAAGACCGGGTGCGCTACACGGTGGTCTTCGTCTCCACCAACGGCTCATCGACCACGCGCGATTTCAACATCCGAATCGTGGTCCACACGCAGGCGACGCCGGAGGCGAACGGCTGGACGAAGGCGCGGTAGGAGAAAGATTTTTGAGATCATAAAACCTGTTCGGAGATGATCGTGCTGGCTGATCGCAGAAATCGGAAAGTCACTTTCGAGGCGATTGTGACGCACCAATGGCGAGTTAGACGCGCAGCATTGGCGTTCTTATTTTTGACGGTTCACTTAATTGGTGGAGCTTACGCAGAGTCGTCGCAACCCGGTAGAGGCCCCGGGGAGTTTCCAACCAATGCTGAGCTCGATCAATTGGTGAATGATCGCGATTGGCGAAAGCTCGGAGCGGTGCTTTCGAACATTCCTGACTATCCGACGCTTATCAGGACGATGGAATGGGAACGTGGCCACGTTCTTCGCGGCGCCGGCATGATGGTCGGACTGATTTATGCTCGGGATCTCTGGTTCTTGGGCGAAAAGCAAAATTTGGAAGATCCGGCCAAAGATCTTCGGGTTTCATCGGCGATGATGACAATCTATCTCTATGCCATGATCGAGATCGACGGTTTGAAATGCGCAGACCGAACAGCGCCTCCCAACAGGATTTCGCAGCTTATCGGGATGCGTCGGAATTCCCTGCAGCATCTGGCGAAAAAGACCGCATAAATTCAAGACAAAATTATCGATGATGCGCTGGCTGCAGAAAGATCGATTTCAGTCTCTCGAAAGGATGACGATGTCATTTGTCGGGGCGGTATGGTAGAAATTGCAGCGTCGAACCTGCCCGGCGGAACTCAAAACAAAGTGCCGACGCCCTCGGGTGGTGTAGGGGAAACCGTTGCCGCTGCGCCTCCCGCGGATTGGCAACCCAGATTTCTGCCTGCAGAAACCTACGCGCCGTT
>CANJEY010000148.1 GCA_947472615.1 Beijerinckiaceae bacterium | reverse complement strand
TTCCGCGACGAAAGTTTCATCTCTCAATATCTCTCGCCGCGCCTGATGCGCGAGTTGAAGTTGTTCTCGATCGTCGACGATCCAGCCGAGCGTGAGCTGATGGTCGGCCCGATTCACGACGAGCGCGGCTATCGCCGCCTGCGCCGCGCGCTATCGCGCCGCTACGATCCGTCCGAAGGCGATCCGCTGATGGAAGTTGTCGCGGTCGATCTGCTCGGCGACCGGCGGCTGATTCTTCAGCACAACGTCGTCAGGGGCAAGACGCTGTCGGCCTCCGCCTCCCGCAAGGCGCTCCAGCATGTCGCCGATTTGTGGGGCTACGACGTCGAACTGCGCGAAGTCGATTCCTCGACAGGACAGAAGCTCGCCGATCATCAGGCGCGCCCGGCGCACTCGTTCGCCGGCTGACGCCGCATTCTTTCCAAGCACGTTCATTTCGCCTATTCAGCTCCCCAGACAGGGAGCGGCGACGCGCCGGGGAACGATGAGCACGAACGACACGCAGGCCGCCCGCATTCTGCTCGATCCGTACGTGGAGTGGGCGAAGCACGAAGGCGTGCCGATTCACGGCGGTTTCGGGCTCGATCTGCACAAGGTCGAGACGCGTCCCTGGGCGAGGTTCGGCTGTAACGGGGCGATCGTGCAGCTCGAGGGCCGCGGCGACTTCATGGCCATTTTCGTTCTGGAAATTCCGCCGGGCGGCAAGAGCGCCCCGATGCGGCAATTGTTCGAGGAGGCCATTCTGGTTCTGTCCGGCTCGGGCTCGACGAAGGTGACGCGCAGCACCGGCGAGACGCATATCTTCGAGTGGGGTCCGAACAGCGTCTTCTCGCCGCCGCTGAATTCGCCGCATCAATTCTTCAACGCGTCGGGCCACGAGCCCGCGCGTCTCGCCATGGCGTGCAATCTGCCGGCGGTGATGAACCTTTTTCGCAACGAGAGCTTCATCTTCGCCAATCCCGGCGCCTTCCCCGAGCGCGAAGGCGACATTGGCCATTTCAACGGCGGCGGCGATTTCGTCTCGGTGCGCGCCGGCAAGCATATGTGGGAAACGAATTTTATCCCTGACGCCAACGAATTGCAGCTGAAGGAATGGGCAGCGCGCGGCGGCGGCGCATCGCACATCGGCCTGATGCTGGCCGACAGCACGCTGCACGCCCACATCGCCGAAATGCCAGTGGGGGTCTACAAGAAGGCGCATCGGCACGGACCGGACGTGCACGTGTTCTGCACCTCGGGCGAAGGTTATTCGCTGTTCTGGTTCGAGGGCGACGCGGATTTCGTCCGCATCGACTGGACGCCCGGCTGGGTGTTTGCGCCAGCGGACATGATGTTCCACCAGCATTTCAATCTGTCGGGCGGCCGCACGCGCTATCTGGCGTTCGGTCACGGCAGCCTGCGCTATCCGTTCACCACCAGCATGCGGCGCGTCTATCTGGGCGTCGACGTGAACGTGCGGCAGGGCGGCAACCAGATCGAATACGCCGATCAGGATCCGCGCATCGACGCGCTCTACACTGAGGAGCTGCGCAAGCGCGGCATCGAGTCCCGCATGGCGCCATATCTGAACAAGATCGGCTGAGCGCCCTCAGACGCCTGCGCGCAACAATCCGTCAATCGCCAGACCGGCGAACAGGATCAGTCCCGCGTCGCGATTGCTGCGAAACAGTCGCAATGCCTGCGCAGGCGCGATGCCCGGCGCAACGCGACGCAATTGCCAGACGAGATGCAGCGCAAAGGCGCAGAGGCCGATCGGCGCCACTGGCCCCCCGCCAGCCAGAAAAATTGCCGCCACAGCCGACACAATGCAGCCCAGATACAGCAGACCCACCGCGTCGCGAACGCGGCCGCCGAACAGGCGCGCTGTCGAGCGTATGCCGGCGATCGCGTCGTCGCGCGAATCCTGCAGCGCGTAGATCGTGTCGTAGCCCATCGTCCAGAAGATCGCCGCCAGATAGATGAGCCACGCCGGCGTATCGAGGCGGCCGAACGTCGCCGCCCATCCCATCAGCCCGCCAGACGCGAACGCCAGCCCCAGCACCGCCTGCGGCCACGACGTGATGCGCTTCATGAACGGATAGACGGCGACGATCAGCAATGACGCCAGACCTGTCGCGATGGCGAACCAGTTCAGCGAAAACAGCACCACCGCTCCGACCATGGCCTGTCCGATGAGGAACAGTTTCGCAGCGCGCGGCGTGATGCGGCCAGACGGCAGTGGTCGTCCGCGCGTGCGCTCCACCTTGGCGTCGAGATCGCGATCGACGAGATCGTTCCACGTCGAGCCCGCGCCACGCATGGCCACCGCGCCAACCAGAAACAGAAGATCGTGGCCGAGATCAGGTCCGCGCCGGCTGGCGATGCCCGCCAGCGCATCCGACCACCAGCACGGCAACAGGAGAAGCCACCAGCCGATCGGCCGATCGAACCGCGCGAGTTGTACGAAGGGCAGCAACGCGGGCGGACTGAAACGCAGGGAGAAATGCGCTGGCGCGGAATCTGGCAGGGCCGCTTTAGTTGCGTCCCTGCTCTCGGGCGCTCCGCTCACAGAGGTCCGGTCGGCAACCTCGGGGCGACCGGTCCAGCGCCGCCGCCCTGCGCGGCCTGCTGCTGCGCCTTGCGGGCCATGGCTGCGACCTTGCAGGCCTGTCCGGCGAAGTTCGACGTCTTGCTGTGGCCTTCCTTGACGTTCGCCAGCACCGCGTCAGGGATCTGACACCAGTTCTGGTTTTTGGTCATATAGGCGAGGATCTGGGCCTCGGTGGCCGCCAGAGTCTTCAGCCGCGGACAGGCCGCCATGGGGTCAAGCTTCCCCTTGCCGCCCTTGGTCAGAACGTTGAGCGACGCGATCTGCGCCTCACGCTTCTGCTGCAGCTTGCCTATGTCGGCCTGACAATCCCCGGTTTCCTGCGCCGCCGCAGGCGAAAACGAGAAAGCCAGAGCCATCGCGGCCGCGCAGCCGGCGAGCCGCAGTCGTCCGCCCATACTGGTAAGGTTCACAACCGGTCGCATCGCAAATCTCCGTCCGGCTTCCACAGTCGCCCCGGACCGGGACGCACAAAGACACGGTCGCAAACTGGCCTCGCGACCCTCCGGGCGCAGCGTCATACCAATTTTCGGCCTGTCGCGGCAAGGTGGTGACCTAGGAAATGGGCGAAAGAGGGGCTGAGGCGCGTCGCGACCGGACGTTGACACGCCCGCGGCCACGCCTAGGATCGCCGCGCAACTCAACCAAGAAGTAAGATCGCAATGCAAAGGGAAGGCTCTCGCTGCGGCAATTGTCTGGCGATCACATTCGCCGTTTTCGGACTGATGGCGACGGTATTCGCAACCACATCCGTACAAGGCCAACAGGCAGACCCTACGGCAGCGGGGTTGCGGGCCTGGCGGCTGGCAGGATGCGCGTCCTGCCACGGTACATTTGGTGAAGGCGGCGGCGGCGGCGAACAGCCTGAAGGGCCGAGCCTGCGCCGAACGTCGCTCGATGCGGCTGCGATCCGGGAAACCGTGCGCTGCGGCCGACCCGGCAGCAAGATGCCGTTTTTTCTCAAGGGCGCCTATACGGCGACATCGTGCTGGAACACGCCGGTTCAGGAGGAAGCCCCCGCCGAGGTCACGGGCCTCGGGTCGCTCTCAGCCGACGCAATCGACGCGCTTGTCGCCTATCTTGGCGCGCGCATCATCGGCAAGAGCGATACGATCACCAAAGCCGAATGCGCCGCCTATTTCGGCAACGCCACACACCCGACCTGCGCGGCGCTCGACTAGGTCCAGCGCCCAAGCCAATCGCCTGAAAGCGCCCGCGCGCTGAACAACACAAGGGGAGCAATCGCCATGAAGCATCATTCGGGACGCATCGCGATCGCCATGAGCGCGCTGGCCCTTTCGTTGCCGGTGACGGCGCAGGAAGTGACGCCACAACGGCTGATGAACGCCGACAAGGAGCCCCAGAACTGGTTGCTGCCCTACCATACCTATGACGCACTGAATTATTCGATGCTGTCCGAAATCAACAAGGGCAATGTCGCCAATCTGAAAGTGAAGTTCCTTCACTCGATCGGCGGCATGAACACCGCGACTCCGACCGGCGCGCCACCGACGGTGCAATCCACGCCACTCGTGAACGAGGGCTTCATGTATGTCCACAACGGTTGGGGACAGGTGATGAAGATCGACCTGCGCTCGGGCGATCACGGGCAGATCGTGTGGATACACGACCCGAAGGTGGCCAATCCGGGCGCGATGCGCGGCAGCGTCGCGCTGCTCGGCAATCATCTCTACCACAACACCTCAGGGCGCAATCCGCGCGTGTTCAAGGTCGACGTCAACACCGGTAAGACCGTGTGGGACGTGAGCATTCTGCCGCCGAAGGAGGAAGCGACCGACACCGCGCCCTCCGTGCAGGTGCTGGCCGTGAAGGACAAGCTGCTCGTCGCCAATCGCGGCACGCGCGGCTCGATCGCCGCCTACGATGCGAACGACGGCAAGCTCGTCTGGCGCTTCTGGACTGTGCCGGGACCGGGCGAAAAAGGCCATGACACATGGGCGGGCGACTGGGGTGCGTGGAAAACGGGCGGCGCGCCGGTGTGGACCCAAGGTTCCTACGATCCCGAAAACAACCTGATGTACTATGGCATCGCCGAGGCGAAGCCTTGGGGCGATCCTGAATTCCGGCCCGGCGACAATCTGTTCAGCAACTCTGTCGTGGCGCTTGATCTCGATACCGGCAAACTCGCCTGGCACTATCAGGTCGTGCCGAACGACACGCATGACCGCGACAACGTCAGCATGCGCATGCTCTACAACGTCAGCGTCAACGGCGCGCCGCGAAAGGTGATGGGTCAGTTCACGCGCGGCGGCTTCTATTACACGATCGACCGCGCCTCTGGCCAGTTCCTGTTCGCCGAACCCTATACGGAAGTGAACTGGACGAAAGGCATCGACCCCAAGACCGGCAAGCCGCTCGAATACGATCCGAAAGCGCTCGTTCAGATGTACGGCGAAAACAAATCGCTGCGCGCGGGCAAGCCAGAATTCGGACAGAATGTCTGCCCGAACTGGATCGGTTCGCCGACCCTGATGCCGCCGACCTATGACGAAAAGCGCTCGACCGCCTATGTGGGCGCGGCGTCTGGCTGTTTCAGCTCGAACGTGCTGGAACCTTACGACCACGAGGATGTGAAACTCGGCGACAATCGCAATTTCCCCGGACTCGAGCTCGTCTCGCACGGCCGGCAACGTGGCCGCCTCGCTGCAGTCGACGTCCGCACCGGCAAGCTGAAGGCCGAGAAGTGGTTCCCGTGGCCGCTGTACTCCGGCACGCTTGGGACCGCAGGCGACATCATCTTCACCGCGCAGGCCGACGGCAAGATCATGGCGCTCGACAAGGATACGCTCGACGAATTGTGGTCGTTCAACGCCGGCACCACCATTGCCGCGCCTCCGATCACCTATTCGATCAACGGCAAGCAATATGTGGCGATCGTGGTCGGCGGTGCGCTGTATCGTCCGGCCGATTTCAACACGCAGGAACTGACGATCATCCAGCGCAATGCGCAGGTCATCGTATTTTCTCTGTGAACGCCATGACGCGTGACTGCGGCTTCTTCGCGGTCATTCTGTCGGCACTGCTGATCTTCCCAGCGCAGGCCCAGCAGCGCGCGCCGCGCATTTTCGACATCAAACTCGGGACACACGTCGACGATCTTCCAGCCAACGAATTTGTCGAGCCGAGTTGTGGAACGAACGGCGGACCGCAGGGACTGCCAGTCCGCAGCTTCAACCAGTTCCGAAAGTGCCGCCCTGAAGCGAGCGGCCTGCGGGAAATCTGGTTCGAATATGACGACACCGCCGAATATGCCGCACTCGCGCGACGACAGCCCGGACGGCGGCGCACCACGAGCCTGCTCGACCAGCCCGTCATTCTGTCACTACTGATCGACGATAACGCCCGCGTTCAGGGTTATCGCATTTTTTCCGATACGCGCGCCGAAGCCGGATTACGCCAGCATGCCCATGAGATCGCCCTGCACTTCAAGGCGCGTTTCGATCTCGAACACCAATGCAGAGATGTGCCTGCAGCAGAAGGCGAAACACCTATTGACGGCGAATTCGTCAAGGAAATCTGCGAAAAGATGAAAGACGGGGTCCGCATCGTCACGGAAGCACGGTTCTACTATCGCGCAGGCCAGCAATTCTACGACCCGAACACCGGCCAGCCGATGGCGAACGCCTTTGAGAGTTTCGCCTGCGTCGAAGTCGCCGCCGCCTCGCCACGCGTCATCGAACGCTCGCGAAGGCCTGTGACGCTGCCCGCGCCCCCCAGCGACTCCCGAGGCCGCTTTCTTGCCGGTCTTTCGTCCGATTGCGCCGGTTGCGATCTGACGGAAACCGATCTTCGCTATCGCGATCTGACCGGGGCCAACCTCGAAGGCGCAAAGCTCGATGGCGCGCTGCTGCATCGCGTCAATCTAACCCGTGCCAATCTTCGCAACGCCAGTTTGTCGGGCGCAAACCTCAATCGCGCCAATCTGTCGTTTGCCAATCTGGCCGGCGCAACCATTGTCAACGCGATGCTGTTTCAGTCGCATGCCCAACGCGCCGACTTCACGTCCGCCGACCTGCGCAAGTCCATGATGGGCCGCGCTGACCTTTCGTTCGCTCGCATAACGGGCGCGCACCTCGACAACGCGGATCTCGGTGAAGCGCGATTGGCGGATGCGAATTTGTCGGGCGCGACCATGACGCGAGCCTATTTTCCGCTCGCCGTGCTGGCCCGCGCCGACCTGTCGCACACGATGGCCTCCGCCGCCAACTTTGCGCAGGCGCGAATGCGCGGATCCAATCTCGCCAACGCAGATCTCAGCAACGCCGATCTGTCATCCGCTGATCTGGTCGAAATCAACCTGTCAGACGCCATACTGTCCGGCGCGAAACTGTTTGCGGCGGACATGACCCGCGCGCGGCTCGATGGCGCCAATCTCTCGCAGACCATCATGCCGGACAACACAAGACGACCATAGGCCTAGCGTCAGAACTCGACTTCGAGCTCCTCGATCGCCTCTTCCTCGGCTTCGGCAGCCGCAACCCATTCAGTGACCAGCGGGTGCTTCAGAATCTCGGCGCAATAATCCGCACAGGCGCCAGAGAGTTTCACGTCGTAGGTTTGCAGGCGCGTCACGACTGGCGCATACATCGCGTCCGCCATGGAGAACTTGCCGAACAGGAACGGCCCTCCGCTCGCCAGCAGGCAATCGCGCCAGATCGTCTCGATCCGCTCGATGTCGGCGCGCGCCTTCGACCAGACTTTGAAATTGGGGAAGCGGCCCTTGATGTTCATCGGCAGCGCAGCGCGCAGCGACACGAAGCCCGAATGCATCTCGCCGCAGATGGAGCGACAATAGGCGCGCTGTGATCGATCTTTAGGCAGAAGGCCTGCTTTCGGAGCGATCTCGTTCAGATATTCGCCAATCGCCAGCGTATCCCAGACCTTCGCACCGCCGTGAGTGAGGCATGGCACGAGAATCGACGGCGACAGCAGCAAAATTTCGGCGCGTGCGTCGGCATCGTCAGGCGAAACGAGGATTTCCTCGAAATCGATGCCAGAGGCCTTCGTCATCAACCAGCCGCGAAACGACCACGATGAGTAATTCTTGCTGCTGATCGTAAGAGTTGCGCGCGGCATAAGTCTTTCTTGTCCCTTCGCGTGACGATTGGACAATGCAACCGCCATGCCAGTGGCACGTCGATTGCTTGACTGCATGTGAACGCGAACCAGCCCGGCACATGTTGTACAAGACATATCAGACGTACGCCGACCTCTCCGCGCCCATTCGCGATCTGGCCTCGAATTCTGTCAGCATTCTGTCGTCGTGGCGCGCCGGCATGTTCGCCGATCCGTTCCGCCGCATGGGTGCCTATTACGAACAGATTGCGCTCGCGGGATTCACCCACGCGCGTCCGCCCTATGACGTCACGCAAGTCGTATCGGGCGGCCGCACAATCGCCGTGCATGAAGAAATCGTGTACGACGCGCCGTTCGCATCCTTGCTGCGGTTTCGCAAGGACGGCGTCGAGGGGGATCCGAAGGTTCTGCTGATCGCCCCGATGTCGGGTCATTTCGCGACGCTGCTGCGCGGCACAATCCAGACGATGCTGCGCGACCACGACGTCTACATCACAGACTGGCGCAACGCCCGCGACATCCCGAAGGATCGCGGCGCATTTTCACTGGAAGACTTCACCACCTACATCATCGACTTCCTGCATCAGCTCGGACCAGAAGCGCACATCGTCGCCGTGTGCCAGCCAACCGTCTGCGCGCTGGCCGCTACCGCCGTCATGGCCGCCGCGAAAGATCCCTGCCAGCCCGCCAGCCTGACGCTCATGGCCGGCCCCATCGATCCGCGCGTCGCGCCGACGAAAGTGAATGAACTCGCCAACGACAAACCCTACGAATGGTTCGAGAAGAATCTGATCGGCGTCGTGCCGGCCGGGCTCGCGGGCGCAGGACGGCGCGTCTATCCGGGCTTTCTGCAGCTCACCGCATTCAAGAGCATGAACATCGACCGGCACCGCAAATCCTTCGTCGACATGTTCCAGCACCGGATCGCGGGCGAATTCGAGAAGGCCGATGCGATCAAGACATTCTACGAAGAATATTTCGCCATCATGGATCTGCCGGCGGAATTCTATCTCGACACGATCAAGCATGTGTTTCAGGGGTATGCGCTGCCGCGCGGCGAGATGACCTATCGCGGCGCCATCGTCGACACGCGCGCCATCAAACGCACCTTTCTGCTGACGGTCGAGGGCGAACGAGACGACATCTGCGCCGTCGGCCAGACGCTCGCCGCGCAGGATATGTGTTCGGGTCTGCGTCCGTACATGAAGTCGCACCATTTACAGCCGGGCGTCGGCCATTATGGCGTCTTCAACGGACGTCGATGGGAGGGGCAGATCTACCCCGTGGTCCGCAATCACATTCGCTCGTCGATCTGACGCCTAGAGCGGGATCGCCAGCAGCGTGTGAACCTGTCTCGAATCGAGCACGATCAGCCGGCGTTTGAATTTCAACACGCCCTCCGCGCGCATCAGACAATCGAATGTGCGCCCACACACAAACACCGACGACGGGCCTTCCGACATGGTGCGCAGAACGCTGAACGCGCTGCGGACAGTCACATTGGCGTCATCCTCCGACTCGACGCGAACCCCGCTCGTCATATGGCAGTAAACATGCGGCTCGTAGATGTTGGCCATGCGCAGCGCCGAAATTCGGTCCTGCATCATGCCGCGGCCATTGCAGTAGATCATCGACAGCGGCAGCCCTGCCTCATGGTTCTCGCGGGTCGTGATGCGGTAGCTCGCATCTTCCGCGAAGAAATTCGGCCATTCCTCGAATCGTCCGTCGTCGAGACATTCGGCATAGCGCGCGTAGAAGTCCGCGATCTCGTATTGCAGGTCGGGCGACGTCATTCGGCGTCTCCGGTCTTCATGCAATCCGTCCAGCCCTTCCAGAAGCCGCGCACGGCGGCTTCGGTGACGCGCGATCCCTCAAGCGCCTCGATGCTGCGCCCGCCCATCGCCATCACGGTGCTGGCGTCAGGATCGGCGTAGGCGGCGCGCTGCACCCATCCGCCGACGCAACCGTCTTCCATCGAAATCAGCCCGGCAGGCCCAACGAGATTGTTTACCTGCAGGCGAAGCTCCTGCATGTCGGCGTCGTCATCCTCGAATCCAAGCACGGTCCACAGCAATTCGCTGCTGTCCGGCCCTTTCGGCACCAG
>CANJEY010000147.1 GCA_947472615.1 Beijerinckiaceae bacterium | reverse complement strand
ATTTTCGGGCGTCAAGGCGAGCCTTGCGAACGCAGCCGACAACACCGGCGCAGCGCAGGGCGACCAATACATCTCGATCGAAGATCTCGAAGGCACCAATTACGCCGACACGCTGATCGGCGATGACGGCAGTAACGTGCTGGCTGGCGTCGACGGCAACGATTCCATTTCCGGCGGCGCAGGAATAGATCTTCTCGATGGCGACCAGGGCGATGACACGCTCGACGGCGGCGCCGACGGCGATGTGATGTTCGGCGGCGACGGACAGGATGTCTATATCGTCGATCACGCGAGCGATTTTGTTTCCGAGTTCGGGGGGGCTGGGCTCGATGAAGTCCGGACGACGCTTTCCAGCTACAAGCTGGCCGATTTCAACGCCATCGAGAATCTGACCTATATCGGCGCGGACCATTTCAACGGCGCAGGCAACGAACTCGACAACAGGATCGAAGGCGGAGTTGGAAACGATACGCTCGATGGCGAGACAGGCGACGACACGCTGATCGGCGGCCATGGACGCGACAATTATTACATCGACAGCGCACAGGATCTGGTGCTGGAAGATCTCGGCGCCGGAATCGACACGATCTTCAGTTCGCTGCTGACCTACTTCCTGATTCTGAACGTCGAAAATCTGAAGTTGACGAGGGCGTCCGGCGCTCAGGGTCTGGGGAATGACCTCGACAACGATATCGAGGTGATGAACTCTGGGGCGAATGGTCTGTATGGAGGGTTCGGCGACGATATGCTGCGCGGTGGCGTGGGCGACGATACTCTCGACGGGGGCGCAGGCCGCGACGACATGGTGGGCGGCGGCGGCGATGATGAATATCACGCCGATGTCGCTAATGATCATGCGTTCGAGTTCAACAATGGCGGGCACGATATCGTTCTGGTCACGGCTGACCATTACGAATTGCAGGACAATGTCGAGGATATGAGCTTTGCGGGCTCGGGTGACTTCACCGGATCTGGCAATGGCCTCGACAATTATATCACCGGCGGCGCGGGTAACGATTCCCTGCTCGGCGATTCCGGCAACGATACGCTCGCGGGCGGCGACGGCAACGATACCTTGTTCGGCGCGTCCGGCGTCGACCTGATGGGTGGGGGCGATGGCGATGACGTTTATGTCGTCAGCGATGCAACGGACCTGATCACGGAAATTTTCGGTGCGGGTGTCGACGAGGTCCAGACCGTTTTACTCAGCTATCAACTGGCCAATAATTCGGCTCTCGAAAATCTGACCTATACGGGCATCGGAAATTTTTCTGGCACGGGCAACGAACTCGGCAACCGGATCGAAGGCGGGGTCGGCAAGGATACGTTGACTGGCGGGATCGGGGCGGACACGCTGGTGGGCGGCGGCGGCGGCGACACCTATGTGCTCGACAATGCGCTGGATGTGGTCGTCGAAAATTTCGGCGGGGGCATCGATACGATTGCGACCGCACTGGCGACCTACACATTGGGCGTAGATCTCGAAAATCTAACGCTGACGCGCGCCGCTGGCGCGACAGGCATTGGCAACAATCTCGACAATTCGATCGAACGCAACCGCGGCGGGCGCAAGCTCGCTTGATGGCGGAGCAGGCGCGGACATTCTTCGCGGCGGCAATGGAAACGATTCGCTCGACGGTGGCGCCGATTTGGACGACATGCTCGGCGGCAAGGGCGACGACCTATACCAGGTGGATCAGGCCAGCGATCACGTCTTTGAATTTTCGAATGGCGGTCACGATGTGGTCATGGCGTCTGTCGATTATTTCGAACTGTTCGACAATGTGGAGGATTTGATTTTCGCCGGCGCTGGAAGCTTCACCGGCACCGGAAATGGCTCGGACAATTTCATTCAGGGCGCAGCGGGCAATGATTCTCTACTGGGCGAAGGGGGAATGGATACGCTTGTCGGCGGGGAAGGCAACGATACGCTGAACGGGCGCTCGGGCGCCGACCAGATGTTGGGCGGCGATGGCGACGATGTCTATTTCGTCGACGATGTTAACGATATTGCGACGGATGCTTTCAGCACCGGCGCCGATGAAATCCGTACGACGCTTGCAACCTACAAGATGAGCAATTTCGACCAGATCGAGAATCTCACTTATGTCGGGCTGTCGACGTTCACCGGCACCGGTAACAATCTGAACAACCTAGTGAAAGGCTCGTCCGGCGCCGATACGCTGGAAGGGCTCGTGGGGAATGACACGCTCGATGGCGGCGCTGGCGCTGACAATATGCGCGGCGCATCCGGCAACGATGTTTATATCGTCGATGATGCGGCCGATGTCGTGATCGAAAATCCGGGCGAAGGAACCGATGAAATTCGGGTCTCATTGTCTGCATATTCGATTTCGAATGCGTTCGCGGTCGAGGTGCTGAAATATGTCGGGTCGGGCAATTTTAATGGCGTTGGAAACGTCTCCGCCAACCAAGTGATTGGTGGCTCTGGCAGCGATACGCTCGACGGCGGCAAGAACGCCGACACGATGCTCGGGGGGCTCGGAAATGACACTTATATCGTCGATGCACTGGGCGACGTTGTCACGGAATCGCTGAATGAAGGCGTCGACACGGTCGTGACGTCGATTACGAGTTTCACGCTCGATCTCAATATCGAGAACCTGACGCTCGCGAGCGTCTACAATTCCGCCGGCACAGGGAACGGTCTGGCGAATGTGTTGACGGCGGCGACGAATGCGCGCGCCGAACTGCACGGGCTGGCCGGCGCTGACACGATTTTTGGCGGCGGCTTGGCAGATTATCTTTATGGCGAAAGCGGCCGCGACAGCATATCGGGCGGCGACGATGGCGATCGCGCGTATGGGGGCGACGGCAATGACACAATCTTTGGCGGGACAGGTTTCGATACGCTTGATGGCGGCGTCGACAACGATGTCGTCAACGGAGATGTCGGGCTTGATCTGATCTATGGCGGCGATGGAGCGGATACGCTCGATGGCGGCGATGGCGGCGACACGATCTGGGGAGGAATCGGCGACGATTCGATGCTCGGCGGCGCGGCGCTCGACGTGATGTATGGCGAAGGCGGCAACGATACGCTCGACGGCGGCGCGGGGCCGGATTCGATGCGTGGCGGCGTCGGCAACGACACCTATTTTGTCGACACTCTGGTGGATATCGTCGTCGAGTCCTCCAACGAGGGGATCGATACGATCGCCACGACGCTCAACACCTTTTCGCTGTCGTCATATTTCATTTTTGAAAATCTGTCGTTCAGCGGGATTGGCGATTTCATCGGCACAGGCAGCACGCTTGGAAATCTGATTGTCGGTGGCGGCGGGAGCGACGTTCTCGATGGCGTCAACTCGCCGGCGGGCGATACGCTGAATGGAGGCGCGGGTGGCGATGACATTTTCTATGTGCGCAACAAGAACGATGTGATCATCGCCCACGCGGGGGGAGTTCAGACAGTCTACGAGGGCCTCGCAAGTGATTATGTGATGCCGACGAACATAACCGTTCTGCATATGACCAGCATTTATACGTCCAATGCTTTCGGCAATGGACTAGCCAATACCATCATCGGCAGTTCCGCCGACAATCGGCTAGATGTGCGCGCCGGCGGAGCTGCGACCCTCACAGGCGGCAGCGGCAAAGACACGTTCGTGTTTCAGGCGGGCAAAGCCAATGGCGATGTGGTGACGGACTTCTCCGGGTTCGGAGGCGATAACGACAGGCTCGAATTCCACGGTTACGGCTTTTCGTGGAACGGCGCGAACCTGTCACAGATCGACGCGACGCACTGGATGATCAATTCATCCAATGGGCTGACGCACGATACGATTACGCTCTCGAACGCGGCGCTGGTATTGGCGAACGACTTCAAGTTTCTTGCATAGCGTCAGCGATGGTCAGGTGAGAGCTTTCGCCAGGACGGTTTCGAGCTGTTCGCCTGTGAATGGTTTCTGAAGCGTCGGGCGTTGGCGCCAGGGTTCATCGAGACCTTGCGCGCCATAGCCAGTGGAGAAGACGAAGGGTAAGCACCTCTTCGCGAGAATTTCGGCAACCGGATAGATCTTTTCGCCACGCAGATTGACGTCGAGAATGGCGAGATCAAAGTCGTCGGATTGCGCCGCCTGCATTGCATCCGCAAGGGAAGTGGCGCTGCGGGCGATCACGCAACCGAAATCGCCCAGAAAATCCTCAAGCAGCAGCAGGACGTGGAATTCATCTTCCACGATCAGAACGCGTACGCCCTTGAGAGTTTGTTGCTGTCGATCAGTCTGCATGAGTCCAGGGAACCTCTACGGCGCACATCAAGCCATCCAGGTGAAAATTGCAATCCGCTTTGCCGCCGAGTTCGAGTGCGACGCCTCGTTGCAGCAATTGGGTTCCGAATCCGGAACGCGTCACCTTGCCGATTTTGGGGCCGCCGCTTTCACGCCAGTCGAGTCGTAGCGACTTGTCGTCGAGCAATTGCCAGATCAGAGAGGCTTTGCCGCTTGCCACCGACAGCGCGCCGAATTTCGCCGCATTGGTCGCAAGCTCGTGCAACGCCATCGAGAGCATCAAGGCGGTGCGCGGCTCTACCGTCAGATTGGGGCCTTCGAGCGTCAACCCGGAGCGATCGAGGAATGGTCCCAGTCCGGCTTCGGCGACATCGCGCAGATTGGCGCGCGCCCAGTTCTGACGGCTCAATTGATCGTGCGCGCGGCTCATGGCCATGATGCGGTCGTGCAGGATCGCGCGAAACGCCGCCACATCGGTCTGTCCGCGCGATGTCAGATTGATGAACGACTGCACCGACGCCAGCGTGTTCTTTACGCGGTGGTTCAGTTCGTCGATCAGCAGCTTCTGCTCGCGTTCCGCCCGCTTGGAATCGGTAATGTCGACCAGCATGTTGATCGCGCCTACCACAGCGCCGGCCGAGTTCTTCAACGGCGTCGGGTAGGGCATGAACCAGCGGCGGGCGCCGTCGGGCCGTTCGCCGATCGCCTCGTGGCCCCGCACCGGCTCGCCGGTTTTCAGCGTAACCGCCAGCGGGCATTCGTCGTGCGGCAGGGGAGAGCCGTCCTGCGCATAGAGCTTCCACCAGACGCGCCATTTGTCGCCGATCTCGGGCCGCCGTCCGGCGAGCTCCATGGCGGCGTCGTTGAAATATTCGATGCGGCCGTCGGGGTCTGTCGTGTAGACTGCCGCCGGCAGCGCGGCGAGCAATTGCCGCAGCCGATGTTCGCTTTCGCGGATCGTGAATTCGTTGCGTTTGCGTTTGGTGGCGTCGCGCGTGATGGCGAGATGCGCGATAGAGCCGTCCGGCAATTCGATCGGCGCAGCGTGGGTCGACATGTGCCGCACCGTGCCATGCAGGCCACGGATGTCGAACTCCCAGGCGAGTTTCTCACCGGCGCAGACGCGGTCGTGATTTCTACGCCACTCGGAGCGGAATTCGGGGCTGATGACGTCCATCACATTGCCGCCGATCACGTCGTTGGGCTGTTTCACCTCCAGCATGGCGAAGCCTGAGGGATTCATCTGCAGCAGCGTGCCGTCGACCGCCACGAGCTTGATGCAGTCGGGAGACGTCTCGAAAATCGACTGCAGGAACATCTGGGCGCGATGCTCGCGAGCCTCGCTGCGCTTGCGTTCGGTGATGTCCTGAAAGCAGTTGACGCCGCCGAGGAAGTCGCCTGTCGGACTGAAACGGGGCCTTAGATTGCAGAGAACGGTGATGCGGCTTAAATCGGGACGCTGATAATCCAGTTCGCGGTCAAGTAACGGCTCTCGCCGGTCGAGCAGTTCTGCCATCGGTGAAAGATGGCCCGGCAGTGGTTCTCCGGTGGGCAGGAAGGCGGCAAGCGCGCCGCACCACATCAGGTCGCCGCGAGACAGGTCGGGTTTCACGCCCCAGATGTTGGCGGCTTCCGCATTGTAATAAGTGACGCGTCCCGAGGGGTCGCAGGTGCAGATTCCGAGTGGCAGGCTATCGAGGAGTTCGGGCAGTGCGAGGTCGGGGGCCGAAGTACCGCCACTCGACGGAAGGTTCGAGACATGCATCACCAAATCCATCCAGGTGCATTGCTTGAAGTACACCGCCAGCGGATCGATAATTCCGTCGAGCGCATTTGGTTCCCTCCGGTCAGCAATTTCTCCTTCGGCCATCCGCTGGGCCAATTCGGTTGCAAAGCCGCTGTGGGACGGGCAGAGCTTCGGGACATGAAAATGCGGGCCAATTGGACGGGACGACGCGGTTGCCAGCCGAAACAGCTTTGACCAACGAGCGTGGATCGAGCGCGGCCGCGCCCGACAATTCTCCTTACGAGAAGAAGCGGCTGTACGAGTGGACGCCCCCCGTCCGACCGACGCGGGACGACCTGTTTGCCGGCGGCGACAGGACGCGTGCGTGGTTGCGCTATTGGGTCTCCGGCAAGATCCATGACGGCTTCGATATCGTCATGCACCGGCTGCTCAGCCGGTTGCCGATTGGCTGGACGTCGGATTTCGGCGCCAGTCTCGGCTGGTTCGTGGTCCGCAAATTCAAGCCGAAGACGGTTGAGAACGCCCGCGCGAATTTCCACCGGCTGCGACCGGACTGGTCGTCCACCGAGATCGAACAGGCCATTGCGCGGCTCTATCGCCACATCGGCCGCATCATGGCCGAGTTCAGTCATCTGACCAAAATGGCTCCGGCGGGGCTGTTGAACCTCCGCAACCCCGAGGTTCTGCTGAACGCGACGGGGCAGGGGCCGGTAGTGATCGTGTCGCTCCATACAGGCAATTGGGAGGTCGGCGCGGCTGCCCTGCACAGCATGGGCATCCGGTGGGCGGACTTCTACACGCCTCCGGCCCGCGAGGTGCAGCATCGGATCGCCAACGAAATTCGCGAGAGTTTCGGCATCCAGCTCCTGCAGCCTGGCCGCGCCGGCGTGCGGCCGGCGATCCGGGTGCTGAAAGGCGGCGGCGTCGTGTCGATCTTTTGCGACGAGGTTCACGACGACAGGGTCATGGCCCCGTTTTTTGGTCGGCCGCCTCATACGCAGGGCAATCTGGCGGTCGCGGTGAGGCTGGCAAGGCTTACTGGCGCGCGGATCGTGATTGGCTATACGGTTCGGACGAAAGGTTGCCGGTTCGACATCCTGTTCGAGGAGCCGATCGAATATGCTCCCGGCGAAGCTGCGCCGGATCAGTTGAATGCCGACATCCTCGCCCTGAACGACCGGATCGAACGGGTGATCTCCACGCACCTCGACCAATGGTATTTCCTCGACAACGACCTCTGACAGCGGCGCTTCGCCGCAAGCGCGGCTTTCCGGACGCATTCGACGTTTTTATTGTGCGATCGGCCGCGCTCGCCCTATATGCTGGACAATGAGCAGCAGGCTGGCACCGATGGACACGTCCGTTCCCCCGATCATCCGCCGACGCGTCAAGATCGATTTCGATCAGGCGAACGCCGCGCGCTGGAGCCGCGACAGCCGCGAATTCGAGAATTGCCTGAACGCGATGTCGTTCTTCTTCCCCGCCGGGGAGGGCTATTTCATCAATTCGGTCCAGTACTACATGGACCGCATCACCGATCCGGAGCTGAAGGAGCAGGCGCGCCGCTTCATCTATCAGGAAGCGATGCACACCAAAGAGCATGTCCGGTCGAACGAGGTTCTGAAGAAGGTCCACACCTACGGCGACCTGATGGAGAAGTTCTCTGTCATGATGCTGGCCCCCAGCCGCAGGTTCATGCCCAAGGCGACGCAACTCGCCACCTCTTGCGCCATGGAACATTTCACCGCGATGTTCGCGGACTCGATCCTGCGCGAGCAGGACCATGTCATGGAAGCCAACGATCCGGCGTTCGCGTCGCTCTGGCTCTGGCATGCAGTCGAGGAAACCGAGCACAAGGCCGTCTGCTACGATGTTTATGAGCACATCTGCGGCAAGGGATTTTTCGCTTATCTCCACCGGGTGACCGTGATGGCCGTCGTGACCCTGATGGGCCTCGTGGCGCTGGGCGGCGGATTCGGGGCGATCAAGCTGAAACAGATGTGGACCCGCCGTGGACCAAAGAAAGCTGCTCCGGGCGCGGACAACGAAGTCGCCCCGAAAGTGTCGGTCCTGCTCAGCTTCGCACCGGCGAAACTCTATTTCGACTATTACCGCCGCAATTTCCATCCGTGGGACCACCGCAACGGCGATCTCATCGAAAAGTGGAAGGCGGCTCACGCCGATTTCGGCGAAGTGCGCGAGATGACGCCAGGCGTCGCCCCGGCGTGACGCGTCTCAGGGCTTTTTGAACGACAGGAAGTAATAGTTCAAAAGTCCGGTCCGGCCGAGCCAGCGGTTCAGGTCGAGCAGTTTCGAAAAAATCCGGCCCGTGAAGTCCGGCTCGCTACCGGCGCGCGCCAGCATTTTCTGAATATAGGTGTAGGTCGGCAGCGTGTTCAGCGAAACATTCCGCTCGACCACCGGCGCGACGCCGCTCTGCGCCGCCAACTGGCGGTAGCGGGCTGCCGTGTATTGCACGTTCCAGTCGCCGATCATGTTCAGCTTGCGGAACCATGGCAGCGCCCCGAGCTTGCACACCGGCACGAAGCCCGGCGACGGGACGAAATCCGAGAGCGCCAGCGTGCCGCCCGGCCGCAACACGCGATGGACTTCGCGGAAGAAATCCTCCCGGCTCGGAAAATGGAAGATGCACTCGACCGCCAGAATGCGGTCGAAGCTGTTGTCCGCGAAGGGCAGGGCGCAGGCGTCGCCCTGCTGGAACGCGATCGTATTGCCGGCGCGGGGCAGAACGGTCTGGCGCGCGCGCTCGAGTTGCCGGGCGTCGATGTTCAGGCCGGTGAGCTGCAGATTGTCGAACCGTTCGTTCAGGGACGCGATCGTGCCGCCAAAGCCGCAGCCTACGTCGAGGATTTGCTGCCCCTCTTGCAGATCCGCCATGCCGCAAAGTTCGAGCGTCAATTGCTCGGCGGCGCGCGCATAATCCTCGTCCGTGTAGGTCGCAGCGGCCGGATTTTCCCAATAGCCCCAGTGAACATGGCGGCCGAAGCTCTTTTCGACCGCGGAATTTCCCTTTTCGAGTTCCGACAACAGGAAATCGAAGTAGGGAAGCTGGACCTGAGACATGGGGGCCAATGCGCTGCGGGCGCCGACCTGCCGCCCTGGGAGAGAAAACCTGCGCTGCTCGGCAGGAGCTGCAAAATATCCTCCCGGCAGGTGAGGTCAAGCAAGGGAGCTATCTTGCGGCTAACCGCAGCGTCGCCGTTTGCATCGCGACGGCGCTGCGATAGTTTCAGCCAGAATGACGGTCTCGATGGACCGCGCAAACAGGGTGGAATGGATGGCCCGGCTGGAGACGTGTCTCAATATCGCTGATTTGCGGAATGCGGCGCGATCGAAGCTGCCGTGGGGGCTGTTCGACTACATCGACCGGGCGGCCGATGACGAATTGGCGCTCCGGGGCAATCGGCGTGCGTTCGACGCGATCCGGCTGAAAAACCGCGTCATGGTGAAGCTCGACAAGCCGGCGTTGGGTCAGACGCTGTTCGGCAAGCCGATGACGATGCCCTACATCATCTCGCCGACCGGCAGCGCCGGTCTGTGCCACCATCAGGGCGAACTGGTGTTGGCCAAGGCGGCGGCGGCGCGCGGCATTCCGCTTGCGATGGCGACTGGATCGGTGACGCCGATGGAGCGCGTGGCTCAGGAGGCGGGCGGCCGTCTCTGGTTCCAGCTGTACATGTCGCAGGATCGCGAATTGAACTACAGCGTCGTGCGCCGCGCCCAGAGCGCCGGGTGGGAAGCGCTCATAGTGACGGTGGATTCGGGCT
>CANJEY010000146.1 GCA_947472615.1 Beijerinckiaceae bacterium | reverse complement strand
TCTTTATTCCGATCTTTCTCGCCATGCCGCTCGGCCAGATCCTGGCGTGGAAACGCGGCGATTTGCTCGGCGCTGCGCAACGCCTCATGGTCGCGCTGGCGCTCGGGGTCGCTGCAGGTCTGCTGTTTGCGGTCTGGAAAGGCGAGTCCGTCGTGGCCGTCGTCGGCGCAGGCGCGGCGGTTTATCTGATCGTCGGCGCATTTGTCGATGTGGGCGGGCGCATCTTCGGCAAAGGCGCGGCGCTGTCGACCATGTGGGCGCGCGCTGCAGGCCTGCCGCGCTCGGCGTGGGGAACCGCCATCGCGCACGCCGGCGTCGGCGTTACATTGCTTGGCCTTGCGGCGACAGGCTGGGGCGTCGAGCGCATTCTGGCGGTGCGGCCCGGCGAGACGGTCGATCTCGGTCCATGGCAGGTGGTGGTCGCCAGTATCGAACCGCGTGACGGTCCCAATTACAAGGCGCTCGTCGCCCATACGCAGATCAAGTCCGGCGGCGCCGTGGTCGCCACGATCGAACCGGCGCGCCGCCAGTTCACCACACGCCAGATGGTGACCAGCGAAGCCGGCATTGCGACGCTCTCGTTCGGGCAGGTCTATCTGACCATTTCGGAGCAGAATCCCGACGGCTCGCTCGACATCAGGCTCTACTGGAAGCCCTTTGTGTCGTTGATCTGGCTTGGCGCGCTCGCCATGGCGTTCGGCGGTCTGCTGTCGTTGTCCGACCGTCGCCTGCGCATCGGCGTCGCCCGCCGGGCGCGAGCGAAACCCGCCTCTCCCGGCGCTGTTCCGGCGGAATGAACATGCGGTTTTTCCGGCTCTTCGCGCTCGCGCTGCTAATCCTGACGCCGCAGATCGGCTTCGCAGTGGAGCCCGGCGAAATTCTGCCAGACCCGGCGTTGGAAAGCCGCGCGCGCGCCCTGTCCACAGAGCTGCGCTGTCTGGTTTGCCAGAATCAGTCGATCGACGATTCGCAGGCGCCGCTGGCGAAAGATCTGCGGATGATCGTGCGCGAGCGCCTGACGGCGGGCGACAGCGACGACGCCGTGCGGACCTATCTGGTGCAACGCTACGGCGATTTCATCCTGCTCAAGCCGCCGTTCAAGATCGAGACCCTGTTGCTCTGGCTGACGCCGCTCGCGGTGCTGGCCCTGGGCGCTCTGGCGTTGCTGCGGTCAGGCCGGCGGGGCGTCGCCGCGGCCGCCGGATCTTCGGCCGCCTTGTCAGACGACGAGAAGCAAAAACTCGCCGGTATTCTGGGCGAGAAGCAGGGCTGACGTTACGAAAGTTTCATGTCGCGGAAATAGCGGCGTAAGCCGTCCCACATCATGTTCTCCGTCAAGCGGAACGGCCTCGTCGCCACCGCCGCATCTGATGGAGAAGCATATGCCTTCGTTGAATTCTCAGGCCCCGCAGACTGACCGCTCGCCGCGCCGTGCGTCCCGCTCGGTGCTGCTCGGCGCTGCCGCCGCGATTGCGATCGGCGGCGTCGCCGGATACGCCACGCTCGTCCCGAACTTCGGCGGTTCGACCGCCGCTTACGCGCAGACATCGCCGTCCATTTCCGCTCCTTCGTTCGCCGATGTGGTCGAACGCGTCCGCGGCGCGGTCGTGTCGGTCAAGGTGAAGATCGTCGACGACAGCCAGACGGCGCGCAACGTCCCCAACATTCCCCAGCTTCAGCCCGGCGACCCGCTTGAGCGGTTCTTCCGCCAGTTCGGCGAACCCGATCAGCGGCGCAGCGGTCCTCGCACCGGCATGGCGCAGGGCTCCGGCTTCATCATTTCGGCTGACGGCTATGTCGTCACCAACAACCACGTGGTCGACCACTCTACCGAAGTCAGTCTAACGCTGGACGACGGCCGCACGGTTGCTGCGACGATCATCGGCACCGACGCCAAGACCGATCTGGCTCTGCTCAAGATCAAGGATGGCGGCAATTATCCGCATGTCGACTTCGCCGGCCAGAGCCCACGCGTCGGCGACTGGGTGATCGCGGTCGGCAATCCGTTCGGCCTTGGCGGCACTGTGACCGCCGGCATCGTGTCGGCGCGCGGCCGCGACATCGGCAGCGGTCCCTATGACGACTACCTGCAGATTGACGCTCCCGTGAATCGCGGTAATTCGGGTGGCCCGACGTTCAACGCGCAGGGTCAGGTTGTGGGCGTTAACACCGCGATCTACTCGCCGTCGGGCGGCAGCGTCGGCATCGGCTTCGCCATTCCGGCGGAAGTCGCCAAAGATGTGATCGCCTCGCTGCACGACAAGGGCAGCGTCGCGCGCGGGTGGATCGGCGTGCAGATTCAGCCCGTCAGTCGGGAGATCGCCGACTCGCTGTCGCTGAAGGCCGCCAAGGGCGCGCTCGTGTCTGAAGCCCAGAAGGACGCGCCCGCCGCGGCGGCCGGAATCCGCTCCGGCGACGTCATCACTGCCGTGAATGGCGATCGGATCGACGGACCGCGCGAATTGGCTCGCAAGATCGCCAGCTTCGGCCCTAACAAGAAGGTCGACGTGACGATCGTTCGCGACGGCGGCGAGAAGAGCGTCTCGGTTGAACTCGGCGTTCTGCCGAACGACCAGCGCGCCGACGCAGCGCCGACCCGCGACCGCAACGGCGGACGCGATCAGGGCCAGAACCTGTCGCGTTACGGCATGACGCTGGCGCCCGCGTCGCAGGTGGCCGGCAGCGGTCGCGAAGGCGTCGTGGTCGCCGAGGTCGATCCCAATGGTCCGGCGGCCCAGAAGGGCCTTCGAACCGGCGATGTGATCCTCGAAGCGGCGGGCCGTGCGGTGTCGCGTCCAGCGGATGTATCGAGCGCTCTGGACCAGGCGCGCAAGGACGGCCGCAAGGCGGTGTTGTTGCGCGTGAAGTCGGCGGAAGCGACGCGGTTCGTGGCGCTCGCCACCAACCCGGCCTCCTGATCGCACACCAAACGGCGCCGCCAGCCCCCGGCGGCGCCTGATCGAAACGGCAGGCCATGCCGCTGGCCTGCCGTTTTTCGTGAGGACAGGCTATGCTCGACTCCATGCGGATTCTGATCATCGAAGACGATCGCGACGCTGCGGCCTATCTGGTCAAGGCGTTCCGTGAGGCGGGCCATCTGGCCGATCATGCGGCGGACGGACTGCAGGGCTACGCCATGGCGGGCGACGGCGACTACGACGTGCTGATCGTCGATCGCATGTTGCCGAAGCTTGACGGACTGTCGCTGATCGGCGGACTGCGCGAACAGAAGATCGAAACGCCGGTGCTGATCCTCTCGGCGCTCGGACAGGTGGACGATCGCGTCAAGGGATTGCGGGCAGGAGGCGACGATTATCTCGCCAAGCCCTATGCGTTTTCGGAACTTCTGGCGCGCGTCGAGGTGCTGGCGCGCCGGCGAGGCGGCGCGTCGTCCGACCCCACCATTTATCGCATCGGCGGGCTCGAACTCGATCGCCTTTCCCACAAACTGACGCGCAACGGCAAGGAGATCGTCCTGCAGCCGCGCGAATATCGCCTGCTCGAATATCTGATGAAGCACGCCGGACAGGTGGTGACGCGCACCATGCTGCTGGAAAATGTGTGGGACTATCATTTCGATCCGCAGACGAACGTGATCGACGTCCATATCTCGCGGCTGCGTTCGAAGATCGACAAGGGCTTCGACGTTCAATTGCTGCACACCATTCGTGGAGCCGGATACATGATTCGTGACGGCGCTCGGTAAACTCATCCGCACGACGGCGTTCAAGCTGTCGGTCGCCTATCTGCTGATCTCGGCGATCGGCGCTGGCGCCGTTCTGGCGTGGGTGGCGTGGAGCGTCCAGAAGCTGATCGACGAACAGATCGCCTCCACGGTGGAGGCGGAGATCGCCGGCCTGTCGGATCAATACGCGCAGGGCGGCGTTCGCAGTCTTGTCGATGTGGTCGAGCGCCGCGCGCGTCAACCCGGCGCTTCACTTTATCTTGTGACGACTTTCGCGGGCGAAACCATTGCGGGCAATGTCGCGAGCCTGCCGCCCGGCGTATTGCAGCGGCCGGGCGTCGTCGAGACGAGCTATCAGCGCATCGGCGATCAGGAAGCGCGGCGTCGCGCACTGGCGCGCATCTTTGTGTTGCCGGGACGTTTCAGGTTGCTCGTTGGCCGCGATCTCGAAGACCGCGAATCCCTGCGCGGCGTCATGGTGCGGGCGCTCGCGACATCGCTGCTGTGGCTGACCGCCATCGGCACCATCGGCGGAATCTTCGTGGCGAGCCGCGTGCTGCGCCGGGTCGACGCCATGAACGCCTCAGCGCAACGCATCATGAGCGGCGATCTGGCCGGACGGCTTCCGGTGTCCGGCAGTAACGACGAACTCGACCGGCTCGCGCAGAATCTCAACGCCATGCTGGACCGCATAGTCGTGCTGATGAACGGACTCAAGGAAGTGTCCGACAACATCGCACACGACCTGAAGACGCCGCTGACGCGGCTGCGGAACCGGGCCGAGGAAGCGCTGCGCGTCGAAATGTCGCCCCAGACAGATCGCGCGACGCTCGAGGCGATGATCGATGATTCTGACAACCTCATCCGCATCTTCAACGCGCTACTGATGATCGCCCGCGCGGAGGCCGGCGGCGACCGGCAGATGATGCAGGTGATTGATGCGGGCGCAGTCGCGCGCGATATCGGCGAATTGTATGAGCCGACCGCCGAAGAGGCCGGAGTCGCACTCGACGTCGATGCGGGCGACGGACTGCTAATCGTCGGCAACCGCGAACTCATTGGACAGGCGATCGCCAATCTCGTCGACAACGCGCTCAAGTATGGCGCACAGCCTGCGCTGCTTGCGATCGCCGCTCCTGTTGCGCAGGATATTGCGCAAGATTCGGCTCAGAACCGGATCGCCAGCAGGGTCAGGATCGCCGTGATGAGACGAGGCGCACAAATCGAGATCGAAGTGGCGGACCGCGGGCTAGGCATCGCACCTGTGGATCGCCAACGTGTGACCGGACGCTTCGTGCGCCTAGAAGGATCGCGGTCGCGCCCCGGCTCCGGCCTTGGTTTGTCGCTGGCTGCGGCGGTCGCGCAATTGCATCAGGGCGACATGCGGCTCGAAGACAACATGCCGGGCTTGCGTGTCGTCATCTCGGTCCCAGCCGCGATGGAGTTTCAGGGGCCGACAGCCACCGCGTCGTCAGGTCAGGTTGTGAACGGATGACGGCGTCAGGACAAGGCGTCGCCCAACCGCTTGCGGAATCGCTCGTCGCTGCGCCGCGCCTGATCGATTCAAGGTCGGCGCGCCGACGTATTGCGGAACTGCTGCAAGATGCAGATGAACAGGCGCGGACAGCGCTCGCGGTGCAGCTTGCGCATTCCCCGACGCAGAAGCTGCTTGCCGGCATCGCCGATCATTCGCCTTATCTGTGGTTTCTGGCGCGGCAGGATGCCACTCGTCTGGCGCGATTGCTCGGTAATGATCCAGACATTTCGCTAGCATCGTGTCTCGCAAAGTCATCGCGCCTATGCCGGGAAGCGGAGACGGACGACGTGGTCATGGAGGCGTTGCGCCGCGCCAAACAGGAAGCAGCCTTGCTGATCGCACTCGCTGATATCGGTGGCGTCTGGGATCTGTCGCGCGTCACTGATGCGCTGGCGGCATTCGCCGATCATGCGGTGCAATCGGCTCTGTCCTATTTGCTGCGCAAAGCCGCTGATGCAGGCAAACTGGTGATCGAAGACCGCGACGATCCGCAGAAAGCTTGCGGCGTCGTCGTCATCGCCACGGGCAAGCATGGCGCCCGCGAGCTGAACTATTCCAGCGATATCGATCTCATCGTCTTCTTCGATGCCGACTCACGTGCAATTCCGGACGCCGCCAATCCCGGTCCTGTTTTCGTGCAGATCACGCAACGGCTTGCGCGTTTGCTGGAAGACCGCACCGGCGATGGATATGTGCTGCGCGTCGATTTGCGCTTGCGTCCGGATCCGGGCTCGACTTCCGTCGCGATTTCGTTGCCCGCCGCCGCCAATTACTATGAGATGCTGGGTCAGAACTGGGAGCGCGCCGCGCTGATTAAGGCGCGCGCAGTCGCCGGACAAATCGGTCTCGGTCAATCATTCATGGCCGAGCTCGCGCCGTTTATCTGGCGCAAGTATTTCGACTATGCGGCAATCGCCGATATTCACGCGATGAAACGCCAGATTCATTCCGTGCGCGGGCATGCGGAAGTCGCCATCGCCGGACATGATCTGAAACTCGGCCGTGGCGGCATCCGCGAAATCGAATTCTTCGTACAGACGCAGCAGCTCATCTTCGGCGGACGGCGCGGTCAATTGCGTGGTTCGCGCACGCTCGACATGCTCGTCGAGCTCCAGCGCGACGGGTGGGTGACGCAGGACGCAGTCACAGACCTGACTGCCGCATATGTTCATCTGCGCACGCTCGAACATCGCCTGCAGATGCAGGCGGACGAACAGACCCAACGACTACCCTCCGAACCCGAAGCGCTATTGCGTTTCGCGAAATTTTGCGGCTACGCGAGTTTCGCGAAATTCGAAAAAGAACTGCTGTTCCATCTTCGTAATGTGGAAAAGCATTACGCACGCCTGTTCGAACATGCGCCCGGCCTCGACGCCAGCAAAGGCAGCCTCGTCTTCACAGGCGTGACCGATGATCCCGAGACGCTGGAAACCTTGCGGCAACTTGGCTTCGACGATCCGTCCGCCGCGGCCGAAACCATTCGCGGCTGGCACTTCGGCCGTCGCGCCGCGGTGCAGAGTCCGCGCGCGCGTGAGGTGCTTACCGAACTGATACCAGGCCTGCTCGAATCCTTCTCCGGCAGCGGCGATCCGAATGCGGCGCTCGCGGCCTTCGACGCCGCGCTGACGCGGATGCCGGCGGCGGTCGAATTGCTCTCGATCCTGAAGTCGAACGATCGCATTCGCGACCTGTTCGCCGATATTCTCGGCAGCGCGCCGCGGCTGGCGCAGGTCGTGGCGCAGCGACCCCACGTTCTGGACGCCGCCATCGACCCGGGCTTTATGCAGTCGCGCGGCGAGGAGGCGAGCTACCAGGCGCGCATCGACAATGTGCTGGCCTCGAACCCCACGGCAGAAGACTTTCTCGACGCGATCCGCGATATCGTACAGGAAGAAACCTTCCTAACCGGCGTGCGCGCACTGTCGGATATCCTCGATCCCATCGATGCGGGACGCTCCTTCTCGGCTCTGGCATCGGTGATCGTGCGCGTGACATTCGATTGGATCGGAACCCTGTTTGCGCGCGAATATGGGCGCGTCTTAGGCGGACGTTGCGTCGTACTCGGTCTTGGCAAACTCGGCTCACGCGAGATGACGGCGGCGTCCGATCTCGATCTGATCATCGTGTACGATTTCGACGAGACGCGGCCGGAGTCCGATGGCCCGAAGGCTCTCAACGGCGCCCAATACTACGCGCGATTGACGCAGCGTCTGATCTCGGCCCTCACCGTCGCGACGCGGCGCGGAGGACTCTATGAAGTCGACATGCGCCTTCGGCCTTCAGGTCGAAAAGGCCCGCTGGCGACCCGTTTCCAAAGCTTCGCCGACTACCAGACTGGCGAAGCCGAGACATGGGAGCATATGGCGCTGACGCGCGCCCGCGTGATCGCGGGCGATGAAACACTTGCATCCGACGTCATGGATTGCATCCACACCGCGCTCGCGAGTCCACGCGATGCTTCGAAGCTGAAGCAGGATGTGTGGGATATGCGCCGGCTGATCGCTCAGGAGAAGGGCGAGAGCGACATATGGGACATCAAGCTCGCAGCCGGGGGCATCATCGATCTCGAGTTCATGTCGCAATTTCTGTCGCTGCAATGGGCAAGCACACATCGCGCCATACTGGATGTTGAAACGAGCGCTGTCTTTTCGAACGCCAGTCGCCTCGGCCTGCTCGATAGCGCTTTCGCAGAAAGACTACGCCTCGCTCATAAGCTCTTCACCGAATTTACGCAGATCACGCGCCTCGCCATCGAGGGCGCATTTGATCCGGCGAAGGCGTCCGAGGGTGTTCGCAGGCGTATCAATACGGCTTTGAACCTGCCGGACTTTCGTCGTGTGGAGCAATCGCTCACCGAAACACGACAGGAAGTCCGCGCCCTGTTCGACTCGATGCTGCGGCCGGGGCCGTGATGTCAGGCCGCCCGATCGGCTTCGCGCGCCAGTGAACGAAGCCGGTTGATCCGGGCGCCGAGTGAAGAAAAGTCGTCGTCGCTTCCGGTGATCGGCAGCCGAAGGCGAACGATGGTGCCCAGCGACATGGCAGATTTGATGCGCAGCGATCCGCCGTGCAGTTCCACCAGCGAGCGTGCGATCGCGAGCCCCAGTCCCGAACCTTTTAGTCCGTTCTCCAGCGGGGAATCGATTTGTTCAAAAGGCCGTCCGATGCGTGCCAGCGCATGCGGCGGGATGCCTACGCCCGAATCCGCGATGTAAACATGAGCGCAATCTCCTATCCTGCGCGCCACGATATGAACGCTGCCGTTGTCAGGCGTGAACTTGATCGCATTGCGCATCAGCTTGACGAGGATTTGTGACAGCGCGTCTCGGTCGGCGTTGATCGTGAAGTCCGGGGCGGTTTCGACACGCAGCGTTATGTTCTTTTCGGCCGCCGCTGCCTCAATGGTCTCGGCGGCGGTCGCGATTGCCGCCCCCAGATCGAAATTGCTCCTGTCGAGTTCGAAGCGCCCTGTTTCGAGACGCGACATGTCGAGCACGTCGGAGATGATGCCGAGCAGATTCTGGCCGCTCTCGCGAATGTGGCAGCAGTAATCGCGGTATTTGTCGGACCCGAGCGCCCCGAACGTTTCCTGACTCATCACCTCGGAGAAACCGAGAATGGCATTCAGGGGAGTTCGCAATTCATGGCTCATGTTGGACAGGAATTCTGATTTTGCGCGGCTGGCGATTTCCGCCTCGGCCTTTTGTTCGAGATATTTTTCGGCGAGTTCTGCGAGTTGCCGGGCCTGCGTTTCGAGGGTCTGTCGCGATTTTCGAAGGTCGGCGATCGTCGCCATCAGGCGGCGTTCGGAATCCATCAATTGCGATTCGTGCTGCTTGATCGCTGTGATATCGGTGCCGACAGATACATAGCCGCCGTCATTGGTGCGCCGTTCGTTGACCTGAAGCCATCGGCCATCGGCCAGAAAGGCCTCATAGGCGCGCGCATCGCCCTGCGGGTCCGCTTCTGCGATGTCGCCATGAACGACCGGCATGCGGCCGAGCTGCATCACCTCGTCATAGGGAGCGCCGGGTTCGATCACCTCGAAGGGCAGGCTGTGCAGTTTCTGGAACTTCGTGTTGCACATTACGAGACAATTGTTCGCATCCCACAGCACGAAGGCTTCCGAAATGGCCTCTATCGCATCGCGCAGGCGCATGTCGGCTGTGGCGTTACGCTCGGCCATCGCCTTCTGATCGGTGATGTCGACCGCGATCCCGATGATCCGGCCGCTGAACGCAGAGCCTCTCGCTAGAAGTTCCGCGCGCGCCCGCATCCATCGCCATTCGCCATTGACGTCGCGAATGCGGAATTCGTGATCGATCGTCCGCGTTTGCGACGACATTATGGATTGCGCGATATTCGACAGGCTCTGTTCACCGGGATGGAGCAGGCCGTCGATGTCGGCGATCGACATTGACCGTGCGCGCGGCTCCATGCCGAGAAGTTCGAACATGGACGCCGACCACGTCAGCCGACCTCGGGCGACATCCCAATCCCATAAGCCGCAGCGCCCGCGATTGAGCGCCGTGTTGATGCGGGCATTCAGGTCGTCGCATTCGCCTGAG
>CANJEY010000145.1 GCA_947472615.1 Beijerinckiaceae bacterium | reverse complement strand
GGGCGCGCCCCCTCAGGTGTAGAGTGGGGTTAACGATTGCGGCCGCCCGGAGTCCCGATGCATCCCATTACCTACGCGATTGGCGACATCCACGGTTGCAGGCTCGAACTGGAGCGCCTGCTCGGCGCAATCGACGCACACGCAGCCGGGCGCAGCCGGGCGCTCGTTTTCCTTGGTGACTACATCGACAAGGGGCCGGACAGCGCCGGCGTGCTTCGAACATTGATGGATATGCAGCACCGGGAACCTGCAGCGGTTGTTTGCATCAAGGGGAACCATGATGACCTTATGGTGAGGGCCGCCCTCGGGGACGTCGACGCCCATGACAAATGGCTGACGATGGATGGGGGCTCCGTCCTCGCTCAATATGGAGTTTCGAAAGCTACTGCTTTGCCTCGCTACATTATCGACTGGGTAGCCGCCCTGCCGACACTCTGGACCGACGGACTACGGTATTTCGTCCACGCGGGCCTCGATCCGTCGCGCACGCTGGAGGACCAGCCCGATGGCGTCCGGATGACGATGCGGGGAGACTTTCTTTCCCGAGACATCGATTTCGGTCGCCACGTCGCGCACGGGCATACGCCACAGTTTTCCGGTGCGCCTGACCTTCGGCCATACAGGACAAACCTAGACACGGGAGTTGTGCAGACCGGGGCTTTGACGGCTGTCATGTTCCCGCCCGTCGTGGGCCCGCCGTCGGCGATCATCGCGACTCGGCGTTCCGGTGGTGTCGCGATATCCGAGCCCGCGGACCGCGCAGGCGTCTGAGCCAAAGTCCGGCGCGCCGCGCAAGCCATTCCCAAAGCTGACGTTCGGGTGTCATGGTCCAAGATCGAAATTGTCATAAAAGTGTCATCGCTAAAGAGCAGGAAATACAGACTACTTTGGCGGATATTCGTTCCGATCATACAGAACCCAACGACGGTCGGCAGACGGATTTCCGGTTTCGAAAAGGATCGTCATGCGCGCGTCGATGCTGCTTGCTTCACTCGTCGGTCTGGCGGCGTTTGCCACTCATGCGCCGACTGCAAACGCCCAGACTCGCATCTCGGTCTATTCGGCTGGTCCCGCGAATCTGATCGAGAATCTGGCGAAGGGATTCAAGGCCTCGTCGGGGATCGATGTCGGAGTGTTTCAGGGAACGACTGGTCAGGTCATGGCGCGCATCGAAGCCGAAGCCGCCAACCCTGTCGTGGACGTCCTGATTTCTGCCTCGTGGGATACAGCGACCGATTTCGAGAAGCGCGGCTGGCTTGTGGCCTACACGAGTCCGAACGCGGCCTCGGTGCCGGAGTCCCTGAAGACCGCCACGGCGGTAGCGCAGGGCGTTTCAGCGCTCGGCATCGCCTGGAACCCGACGAGTGGCACACCCAGGCCATCGGAATGGTCGGATCTGACGAAGCCCGAATACAAAGGACTCGTCACCACGCCAGATCCGTCACAGTCAGGCGCTTCGTTCGAACTGGTCGCGGCGCTGCATGGCAAAGCCGGGGACTGGAAACTGTTCGAAGCGTTGCGGAATAACGGCGCGATCGTCTCCGGCGCCAATGCACAAGCGCTCAATCCTGTCCTTCAGGGCGCCAAGGCAGCCGTTTTCGGAGCTGTCGACTACATTTCTCTCGACCAGAAGGCGAACGGCGAGAACATCGACGTGATCTTCCCCACGTCAGGCACGGTCATCGCTCCGCGGCCGATCATGATCCTGAAATGGTCGAAGCGTGTCGAGGACGCGCGCAAATTCGTCGACTACATGCTCTCGCCGGCTGGTCAGGCGGAGGTCGCCAAGGTGTACCTGATGCCCTCGCGGACCGACGTCAAAGCCAATCGACCACTGGTAAAGGACCTCGTCGTACTGCCGGTCGATGCATCAAAAGTCTATGCGCAGCGCAAGGAACTCCTGGCAGAGTTCGGCGCAGCCATGGGCAGGAAGTGAGCCCGGCCGCCATTTCGGCATTCTACAAGCCGATTGCTTCGCCCAAACGTATTCTTCCATGGGTCGTCACGACAGCGTTGATTGGGCTCGTCGGCGTTCCACTGCTGTTCATCGCATTGCAGGCGATTTTTCCACGTCTCGGCGAAGGGCTGCTGGTTGCGCCCTTCAGCATGTGGCTGCCCACCCTCGCGGACCCTCGTGTCTTGCAGCTTTCTTTGAATACGCTGGTTCTCGGCGTCAGCGTGGCGCTGGTCGCTGGCGCGCTGGGCGGCATGCTTGGGGTCATTCGCGGGCTTTCGGAAATTCCCTATGCTCGGGCCTGGGACATCGTGATGCTCATGCCCCTTATGATCCCCCCGTACATCGCGACGCTGGGGTGGATCGTGGTGTTGCAACCGCGCGGCTATCTCCAGCAGGTGGCGGGTTTCCATCTCGGCCCGTTTCTCTTTTCGTTCCCCGGCCTGGTGTTCGTCATGGCGAGCCATCTCTTTCCGGCCGTGTATTTCGCGGTGTCACGCTCGATTGAAGCGTCCGGCGGGCAATTGGCCGAAGCCGCCCGAATGTCTGGCGCTTCGGCTTTCGATGTATTTCGTCGCATCACGCTCCCGCTGGCTCTGCCGGCGATCGGCGGCGCACTGCTGCTGGTTTTTGCGTCTACAATCGAGGAATACGGCACGCCGGCGATTCTGGCGTCACAAAGCAATTTCGAGGTGCTGACCACCGCCATCGATCACAGGGTCGCTGACTGGCCGATCGACCTTCCGGGCGCGTCCTGTCTGTCCATCATTCTGGTGCTGCTGGCGCTGATGGCCTATTCAGCGCAACAACGCATGATCGAAGGGCGCTCATTCGAGACGATCGGTGGGAAGACGCAGGCTTACCGCGCGGCGCTTCGAGGGTGGAGGCTCGGGCTCGCGTTGGCGGTGCTGGCCTCGGCGGCGCTCGTGACGATAGGTTTGCCGCTCTTGGGCATCCTGTCGACCGCCTTCACCCGAACATTTTCGGGTGGTCTCTCAATCACAAATCTTTCGACACGCAATTTCGAACAGCTGTTCTCCAATGTCGGCGGAGCAATGCACGCGACAGCGTTCAGTTTGGCGCTGGCGACCGGAACTGCAATTGTCACTGCGATCATTGGCGTTTCGGCCGCGCTTGTCAGCCGGCGCGAGGGATCCGGAGTGTCGTTCATCCGGACGCTGACCGCCTTGCCCAATGCTGTGCCCGGCGTAGTCGTCGCGGTGGGATTGATTCTCGCGTGGAACCAGCCTTGGCTTCCTGCGACCGTCTATGGCACATGGGTCATGCTGCTGCTGGCCTATTCGTGCATTCTACTGCCTTACCCGGTGCGGTACGCCTTCGCCGCATTGACGCAAATCTCGCCCGATCTCGAAGCAGCCGCCATGATGGCCGGCGCCAATCGCATCGTGGCATTCCGTCGCATTGTACTGCCGTTGCTGTGGCCCAGCGTGTTTGCCGCCATGATGCTCGTCTTCTCGATTGCCTCGCGCGAACTGGTGGCGTCGATCCTGCTCGCACCAGTCGGCACCCACACGATGGCGACGTTTGTGTGGAAGCAGTTTGAGCAGGGATCATTGGGTCTCGGAATGGCCATGAGCGTCATTGCTTTGGTGGTGAACATGTTGGTTATGGCGGCGATTTCTGCGGCGCTGCTGGGTCGAGGCCGGACATAGTTGGTTCGCGAATTATCAGCGCGAAGTTTTTGGCACGGCCAAGGCACATTTTCATTATGAATAACTGAGATCGTTTGTCCGGAATAGTTGATTTTCGTACGCTGAGAGCACCCGGTACCCCTACTGGCGAATGCGGAAGTTGAGCGACATCAAAGCAGGCTCACCAGCCGCCTCTGCCCATTTGTGTCGGCGTCGATGTAGCGCTGCGTCGTCTCGATCGAGCGGTGGCCGGCAAGCAGCTGCACGTCGCGCAGCGAGCAACCTGCCTTGTGCAGATTGCGGGCGGCGGCGGTGATGAAGGTGCGGCGGCCGGAATGGGACGAGCAGCCCTCGAAGCCGAGCGTGCCATAGAGGGCGACGAACCAGTTGACGATGGAGTTCGGCAGCATGTGGCCGCCACGGTGCGAGCGGATCACGGCGCCGTTCGTTTCTGATTTCAGGGCGAGCCTGACCAGCCCCTGCCGCAACAGGGCGTGCATCGGCACGATCCGGCCGCTGTTCTTCTTGGCGATCGCGTCGCGAATAGCGATCGTGTCGGAGATCCCGCCTCTCGGGGTCAGCACCATCGGCCAGGTCAGGCCGGCGATCTCCACCGCCCGCATGCCGGCCTTGACGCTGAGCAGGATCATTACCTGATCGCGCTCGGGCGTCGTGGTGGTTTCGGCATATTGCAGCATCTGACGCAGCATGGCGTCGTTGACGATCTTGGCTTGTTTCCCGGGCATGAGCGGCCTCTCGGATGAAATTAGGGGAGACGAGCGCCAAAGCCGGGTCGATTTGCGGACGGGCAAGCCGTGCGCAGATTGGGGACTAATTTGGGGACTGAACTGGGTTAAAATTCAAACTCCCAATCAAATCAGTGATCTAGTGAATTAATATGGCGGAGAGGGAGGGATTCGAACCCCCGGTACGGTTGCCCGTACTTCGCATTTCGAGTGCGACGCATTCGACCACTCTGCCACCTCTCCGGTCGCGCCGGGCGCTTGGCCCGTGTGGTGCGCGGCGCATATCATGCGGTTGCGGCGCGCACAAGCATTTCGGCGGCTGCGGGCTTGACCACCGGGCGCATTGGCGCAAGAAACCGGCTTCCCGGCGGCCGGAGGGTCGCCGCAGCGTCAGGATCGGTCATGGACAAGTTCAAAACCTTCACGGGCGTCGCCGCGCCGCTCAAGATCACCAATATCGACACCGACATGATCATCCCGAAGCAGTATCTGAAGACCATCAAGCGCACGGGTCTCGGCACGGGCCTGTTTTCGGAGTTGCGCTTCAAGGAGGACGGGTCGGAGAACCCCGATTTCGTGCTCAACAAGGCCGGCTGGCGAAACGCCACCATTCTGGTGGCGGGCGACAATTTCGGCTGCGGGTCGTCGCGCGAACATGCGCCGTGGGCGCTGAAGGACTTCGGCTTCAAGGTCATCATCTCGACCAGCTTCGCCGACATTTTCTACAACAATTGCTTCCAGAACGGCGTGCTCCCCGCCAAGGTCTCGGCGGAAGATCTCCCGAAGCTGATGGACGACGCCGAGCGCGGCGCCAACGCCACCCTGACGGTCGATCTGGAAAAGCAGGAAATCCGTGGTCCCGACGGCGGCGTCGTCAAGTTCGAGATCGACCAGTTCCGCAAGCAATGCCTGCTCGAGGGGCTGGACGACATCGGCCTGACGCTGGTGAAGGCCGACAGGATCGAGGGCTTCGAGAAGCAGAACGCGGCCTCGCGCCCCTGGATCTGAGGGCTGGCGTGGCGACGCCGCAGATCATCGTCGCCGACATCACGACGCTGGCGGTCGACGCCATCGTCAACGCCGCCAACGAGAGCCTGCTGGGCGGCGGCGGAGTCGATGGCGCCATCCATCGCGCAGCAGGGCCTGAACTGCTGGCGGAGTGCCGTCTGCTGGGTGGATGCCCGACCGGCGAGGCGCGGATCACCGGCGGCTATCGCCTGCCGGCGCGGTTCGTGATCCACACGGTCGGCCCGGTGTGGCGCGACGGGCGCTCGGGCGAACCCGCCCTGTTGGCGGCCTGCTATCGGAACTCCCTGTCGCTCGCCGCCAGCCGCGACCTGACATCCATCGCATTCCCGGCCATTTCCACTGGCGTCTATGGCTATCCGGTTGCGGAAGCGGCGCAAATCGCCGTGGCAACTGTGATGGACATGCTGGAAGAGCCGCAATGCGCCGGGATGCAGGCGACGTTCTGTTGCTTTTCATCTGCCAGCGCACAGGCGCACGCGGCCGCGCTGGGGGACTGGATCGCCCGGAGCGGTCGTGACGTCACTCCGCCCATGGCGGATTAACCGGCGCTTAACCATATTCGGGCGGTGTGGGCGTCCGGTTTGGGGATGACGTTATGGCGATCCGGCTAGGTATCTGCAGTGGTTTGGCGCTGGCGGCGCTGGTGATCGGGCCGGCGCGCGCGGATTTCGCTTCCTGTCTGGCGGAGTTGCGTTCGGCGGCTGCCGCGCAGGGCATTTCGGCGGCGACCTTCGATCGCACGATGCGCGGCGTGACGCCCGATCCCAAGGTGATCGAGGCGATGGACGCGCAGCCCGAGTTCAAGACGCCGATCTGGGATTATCTGGCGAGCCTCGTCGATGACCAGAAGGTGTCGGAAGGCCGCGAGAAGATGCGGCAATATTCATCGGCGCTCGCCTCGGCCGAACAGCGCTACGGAGTGGACCGATTTGCTGTGGCGGCAGTCTGGGGCGTCGAGTCAGACTACGGCAACATCTTCGGCAAGTGGTCGCTGCCGCAATCCCTGTCGACGATCGCCTGCACCGGGCAACGGCGGCGGGATTACTTTCGTGGCGAGCTGATGTCGGCTTTGAAGATCGTCGATCGCGGCGACATCGCGCCCGAGAAACTGCGCGGCTCTTGGGCCGGGGCGTTCGGGCACACGCAATTCATGCCGTCGACCTATCTGCGTCTGGCGGTCGATGGCGACGGCGACGGGCGCCGCGATCTGGTTGAGTCCGTGCTGGACGCGCTGCATTCCACCGCCAATTATCTGGCGAAGGCGGGCTGGGTCACGGGCGCATCGTGGGGCTATGAAGTGCGCGTGCCGGCCGGCTATTCCGGGCCGTCGGGGCGCACCAACCGGCAGTCGGTCGACTCGTGGTCGTCGCGCGGCCTGCGCAAGATCGACGGCGGCGCGCTGTCCGGGGCGGGGCAGGCGGGCCTGCTGCTGCCGGCAGGCGCGAGCGGGCCGGGCTTTCTGGTGTTCAAGAATTACGACGCGGCGTACTCGTACAATGGTGCTGATTCCTACGCGCTCGCCATCTCGCTGTTGTCGGACCGGCTGCGCGGCAAGTCCGGCGTCCAGACTCCGTGGCCGACGAACGACCCTGGGATATCGCGCGCCGAGCGCAAGGAATTGCAGAGCCTGCTGCTGCGGCGCGGCTACCAGATCGGCGAGCCGGACGGAGCCATCGGGGCGCTGACCCGCGGGGCCGTCGCCGATTATCAGACGAAGATCGGCGTCGAGCGCAACGGCCATGCCGGCCGGTTGGTGCTTGACGCGCTGCGCGCGGGACGGTGAACGGCGCACACCGCTCCTTCACCGCGAATTGACTCGCCAGACCTCTACTCGAAGTTTATCGTCTTTTCATGCTTGGCCGTTCAGATAAAATATTCAGCATGCCCAGAGTGTTGGGCTGCTTGGCGGCGGTCTTCGGGCTGGCGCTGGGGCTTGCGCCCGCGTCCGCCCAGCCGGCCGAGCCGCCGATGGTGCTGGAACTTTTCACCAGCCAGGGCTGCTCGTCCTGCCCGCCCGCCGACGTTCTGATCAACCAACTGACCCGTAAGCCCAATGTGATCGCCCTGTCGCTGCCGGTCGATTACTGGGATTACATCGGCTGGAAGGACACGTTCGCCACGCCGGCCTTTACGGCGCGGCAGCGGGCCTACGCCAAGACGCGCGGCGACGGGCATGTCTACACCCCGCAGGTGGTTGTCGATGGGCTCGCCCATGCGGTCGGCAGCGATCAGGCGGAGATTTACAAGGTCGCCCGCGACGTGAAGGGCCTGAAGGGCGCGCTCACCGTCGATCTGAAGATGCGCGAGGAGGACGGCAAGCTGGTCGTGGATCTTGGCGCGGCCCCCAAGGGCACACCCGACACCGCCGCGCTTGTTCTGCTGCTGGTGGCGCACGAGCGCACCGTGATGGTGGGCCGCGGCGAGAACGCCGGGCATTCGCTGACTTACACCAATGTCGTCCGTCAGATGACCAAGGTCGGCGACTGGATGGGCGCGGCGAAGTCGATCGAGATTTCGACCGATCAGCTCAAGAGCCCCGACACCGACGGTTACGTGGTGATGCTGCAGGTCGGCACGATCGCGTGGCCCGGCTCGGTTCTGGCCGCGGCGAAGAGCAAGGGTCTCTAAGCCTTTCCGGTCCTGCGTCCGTCAAGCATTGCCTCCGCTTGCCAAAGCGCTGACAGCCCGGCACATTCGTACGACGTTTGAACATGCAGAAGGCGGCCGCGAAGCGCCGCCCGATCAGGGATGGAGACTCGGGAATGAACAAGCGAACGCTCACGTCGGGCCGCGCGCTGTCGATCGCCTCGGCGCTGTTGGGTCTTTCTCTCTCGCCGGCTCAGGCCGATCCGCTGTCCGACTTCTACACCGGCAAGAAGGTTCAGGTGATGATCGGCTTCGGCTCTGGCGAAGCCTACGACACCTATGCGCGTATTCTCGCGCGCCACATGCCGAATTACCTGCCCGGCAAGCCGTTGTTCGTGCCGCAGAACATGCCGGGCGCGGGCAGCCTCAACGCCGCCAACGCCATCTACAATCTCGCCCCGAAGGACGGCACCGCGTTCGGCACGACGCATCGGTTCGTGCCGCTGATGCCGCTGCTCGACGTGCAGGGTCCGAAGTTCGATCCGCTGAAGTACACCTATCTGGGTTCGATGAATCGCGAGAACACGATCTGCATCGCCTGGAGAGGCACAGGCATCGAGACGATCGACGACGCGAAGACGAAGGAATTCACCGTCGGCACCACGGGCGCGGGCGCGGAGCTGACGACATTCAACGCCACGTTGAAACGTCTGCTCGGCCTCAAGCTGAAAATCGTATCGGGCTACAACACTAGTCTCGAGGTCAATCTGGCGATCGAGCGCGGCGAGGTGCAGGGCCGTTGCGGCGTTTCCTACGGGACGCTGAAGAACACCGAGCCGGATTGGCTGAAGAACCGCAAGGTCTCGATCCTGCTGCAACTCGGCCTGTCCAAGGATCCCGAATTGCCGGATGTGCCGCTGTTCGGCGATCTCGTCACCAATGAACAGGATCGTCAGGCGCTGCAACTGATGCTCGCCCCGGCCGAGATCGGCCGACCTTTCTTCGGTCCGCCGGGCATTCCGGAAGACCGCGTGAAGGCGCTGCGCGCGGCCTTCGACGCCGCCGTGAAGGATCCAGACCTGATCGCCGAAGCGAAGAAGCAGACGCTCGACGTCAATCCGGTTTCGGGCGCGGACATGGAGGCGTTGATCGCCCGCGCCTACAAGGCCCCGCAGGCCGTGGTCAATCGCGCCCGCGAACTGGTCAATTCCGGCAACGGCCCGAACTGAAATCATCGCCGCACGCAAAAGGACACTGCCCGCCAAAGGCAAGTCTTCCATGGGAGGATTGCATGAGCGCCATTTCGGTAAACCGTCGCTCGATTCTGAAATCTGGCGCCGCCAGCGCGGCGGCGCTCGGAGTCGCCACTACTGCAGCGCCGGCTGCGGCCGCCACGGCTTTCACCACCCCGGTCATCCGCGCCGAATGGTACGATCTGGCCGCCGCCGATGAGCAGGCGCATCTGGCGTGGCTGCATGGCGATTATCTATCGAAGCTGAAAGCGTCGCCCGGCGTCATCTGGGTCGGCCATTACAGGATTGCAAAGAAAAGCGGCGAGCCTTCGACGCCCGGCGGCCTGCGCCGCGTCGAGACCGAGGACAAGAACGTGCCGAGCGGCAGCGATTATGTGCTGATCACAGCGGCCGTTTCGCCCGAGACGTTTCTCGGCTGGGACTCGCCTTTGTCGACGCTGGAAAAGACCGGGCAGGAGCGGCTCGGGCAACGCGTGGGGTATAGGCAGGCGATCTTCATCGAGGAGGCGCGCGTCGACGGGTTGATGAACAATCCCGAACGCGACAAGGCGGCGCCGCCCGCGATCCAGCTCGGCAATTTCAATGTTCGCATGCCCGCCGATGAACTGGAACT
>CANJEY010000144.1 GCA_947472615.1 Beijerinckiaceae bacterium | reverse complement strand
ATCGAGGGTCGACGCAAGCGGCGAAGGTCTCGTTCCGGAAATTGTCACAACCGTTGTGACAGTCTTGACGGTTTCCACCTGCAGAGACATGGCGGTCTGACGTCCGCCCAGAAGCTCCGCATAGACCTCGGCGAGTATTTCGGCATCGAGCAATGCGCCGTGTTTGGTGCGGCGCGAATTGTCGATCCGATAGCGGGCGCACAGCGCGTCGAGGCTGTTCGAAGCGCCGGGATGTCGTTTGCGCGCGATTGCAAGGGTATCCACAACCCGGTGCATACCGATCGCAGGACGACTGATGCGAGCAAGTTCGTGATTGACGAACCGCATGTCGAATTCTGCGTTGTGAATGACCAGCTTGTCTTCAGCGATGAAGGCGAGAAATTCATCGACCACATCTGCGAACAGCGGCTTTCCGGCCAGAAACTCACGCGACAGGCCGTGCACCCGGAATGCTTCCGCCGGCATGTCGCGCTGCGGATCCAGATAGACGTGGAAGACCTGCCCCGTCGGAATCGAGTTCAAAATTTCGAGGCAGCCGATTTCGACGAGACGATCGCCTGTCAACGGGTCAAGGCCGGTTGTTTCGGTATCCAGAATAATTTCACGCATGTGAGTCTGATCCCTTCTGCCCGGCGGCCAGAGCACGCAGGACGCCTGCCACCTGACCTTCGGCGTCAAGCAGCCCGTTCCCAGTGTCGATGACGAAATGCGCCCGCTTTCGCTTCTCGGCGTCGGGCATCTGTTTGGCGAGGATGGCGAGGAACATCTCTTCGGTCATGCCCGGACGGCTCAGAACGCGCGCCCGCTGCACGGCAGGAGCCGCCGTCACCACGACGATCGCATCGAACGAGTGAGGATCGCGGGTTTCGAGCAGAAGTGGAATATCGACGGCGGCCAATCTCGCGCCGGCTTTCCGTTCGCAGGCAAGAAATGCCCGCTCGCGGGCACGCACGAGCGGATGAACAATCGACTCAAGGGCGCGCATCCGGTCGGGATCGTTGATCACCAGGGGGGCCAGCTTCTGCCGATCCACAACGCCGTCCGCCGTGACGCCCGGAAATTGCGCTTCGATGAGCGGGACTGCTTCGTTACGGTAGAGATCGTGCACCGTTGAATCAGAATCATGCACCGGAACGCCATGGGCGCGAAACATGCCGGCAGTCGTGGATTTTCCCATCCCGATGGAGCCTGTCAGTCCGATCACGAGCATGTTTGGCTCTCACGTTCCCAGAAGGCCGAGTCGGCGCATCTCGGCGCACAGGCCCAGCATGGGCAGGCCCAGAATGGTCCAATAGTCGCCCCCGACGGCCTCAAACAGATGTACGCCCAAAGCTTCGAGCTGATAGGCGCCCACACAATCTTCCACAGTCTTTCCGGCGACCGCGAAATAGTCTTCGATGGCCGCGTCAGACAGTGGACGGAACCTGATCGTGGCGCTGGCGCAGGTTTCTACGAGCACGGCGCCGTCCCGAACCAAAGCCGCCGCAGAGCAGAGCCGATGCTCTCGACCAGCGAGCAACTTCAACTGCGCTCGCGCCCTTCCCGACGAACCGGGCTTGCTCAGCACCTCATTTGCCAAGACCAGAGTCTGGTCTGCTCCCAGAACGTATCGGCCGGGGCTTCTTTGCGACACACGAAGAGCCTTAGCCAGCGCCAGCGCGCCGGCCAACTCCTCACCCGACGTGCCCCGCGCACGCGCCTGCGACTGAATCGATGCTTCGTCGACATCGGCCGGATCGCAGTCGACCGGGAATGCTGCTGCCTCAAGCATGGTGCGGCGAGCCGGGCTTCGCGACGCCAGGACGAGTGGCTGCGCTTCTCGCCAGAGGGTCGCAGACCGGGTCATTGGGCGAGAAATTTGAGGCGGTGCGCTTTGTGCAGATCGATGATCGCGGCTGCGGTTTCCTCGATCGAGCGGCGCGTTACATCGATGACCGGCCAACCGCGTTCGGCGAACAGCCGACGCGAATGGCCGATTTCTTCCGCCACAGACATCCGGTCGACGTACGACGTCTCCTGATCCGCGTTCAGGGCCAACAGCCGATTCTGGCGAATTTGCACGATCCGCTCCGGCGAAGCCAGCAAACCGACAACCAGAGGGGCTCTCAAACCGTCTATGCTCGCAGGCAAAGGAACGCCCGGCACCAGCGGCACGTTAGCGGTCTTGATACCCCTGTTGGCCAGATAGATGCTGGTGGGCGTCTTCGATGTGCGGCTGACGCCAAGCAGCACCACGTCGGCCTGTTCGAGGTTCTCCGGCTGTTGGCCGTCATCATGCAGCATCGTGAAGTTCAGTGCGTCTATACGCCTGAAATATTTGGCGTTCAGCATGTGCTGCGCGCCGGGACGTGAGATGGACGCCGTACCCAGATAGGATTCGAAGACGCCAAAAATCGGCTGGAGCACCGACAGGCACGGGCTGCCGTTTTCTCGGCACGCCGTTTCGAGAACGACCGAGAGGTCGCTGTCCACCAGTGTGAAAAGAACGATGCCGGGTGCAGCCTCGATTTCAGTGATCGCCCGGTCAAGTTGTGCGCGCGTGCGAATCAGCGGGTAGACATGCTCGATCGACGCGACTCCCTGATATTGCGCCGCCACGGCGCGACTGACGGCGATGAGGGTTTCGCCCGTCGCGTCTGAAACAAGATGCAGGTGGAAGTAGTTTCTCGTCACGGGATTCTCGTCGGCCAGCGGAACGCTTCTGTGGAGAAGCTGACGTGATTCTCGATTCCTAGCATAGCAGGCGAAGACCGGGGGAAATCCCTACGATTTGATGAACAGGTTCGTGAGTCCGGGAGGATAGAGGTCAAGCTGATGGGGATAGCGGGGACAGCAGGCAATGATATGAACGGGGTCGACGCTATTGGTCGGAGTCCGTCTCAAATCGTTAATGAATTGTTAACGCATCGAGCGGAGCTGAAGGATTGTGGATTATGGTGAGAACTTTCTTAATGGAGGATGTGTGAAGCGTCGCGAGGTGCGACCGGTGATCACCGCCTAACAGACTCATAATCTCGCTTTACAAAGCTCACTCTTTTATAAGAGTCCGTCCGACAGGGCGAGATTGTGGAAAACAGTCCGGGACAGCCAGTTCGGGTACACGACCAGCACAGCCCCAGCAGACCTCGAAATCGGCTTGGATTGAACGGGATCTTTTGATGATCTATTTATGGATCAAGGCGCTCCACGTCGTAGCAATCATTTCATGGATGGCAGGCCTGCTCTACCTGCCGCGACTATTCGTCTATCATTCGACAGCGGTAGTGAAATCAGAAGGTAGCAACACCTTCAAGATCATGGAACGCCGGCTTTTGAAGGCGATCATGCATCCGGCGATGGTGGTCGTCTGGCTGACAGGGCTCTATCTCGCTTATGATGGCAATTGGTTTGCAAGCGGATGGTTTCATCTGAAACTCACCGCGGTATTGATCATGACAGCTGTCCAAGTCTGGCTGGCTCGATTTGTCAGGCAGTTCAGGGATGACGAGCGACCCAAGAGCGCCCGCTTTTTTCGAATGATTAATGAAGTGCCAACGGTGCTGATGATCCTGATCGTCGTCATGGTCATCGTGAAACCGTTTTAGGTCGTCTCACAGGATCTTGTCAGACGACGGGAATCCTTCTATTGGTCGCCTCTCTCCTCCATGCAGTTGTCCATCAAACGGTCGAATCGACCCGTCGTGATGGTCACCCGATCTGGCCTCTCGTCGAGACAAACTGCACACTTCCATTTATCTAGTTGCGGCTCTTCCGAGCCGAACTGAGTCACAGGATCTTTCCCATGAGGGAAATCAAGCTTCAAGAGCTCAAGCTCAAGTCGCCGACGGAGCTATTGGCGTTTGCCGAGGAGCACGAGGTCGAAAATGCTTCGATCATGCGCAAGCAGGAATTGATGTTTGCGATCCTGAAGCAATTGGCCAGCCGCGACATCGAAATTGTCGGCGAAGGCGTGGTTGAGGTACTTCAGGACGGCTTCGGCTTCCTGCGCTCCTCGGACGCCAATTATCTGGCCGGCCCTGACGATATTTATGTGTCTCCGTCACAGATCCGCCGGTTCGGCCTACGAACTGGCGATACTGTCGAAGGCTTGATCAGGAGTCCGAAAGAGGGTGAGCGATATTTCGCGCTTTTGAAGGTCAACACGATCAACTTCGAGGATCCCGAGAAGGTTCGGCACAAGGTCCATTTCGACAATCTGACGCCGCTCTATCCTGACGAGCGACTGAAACTGGAAATCGAGGACCCGACGCGCAAGGACTTCTCGTCGCGCGTGATCGACATCGTCGCCCCGATCGGCAAAGGGCAGCGCGCGCTGATCGTCGCCCCTCCACGGACCGGCAAGACGGTTCTACTGCAGAACATTGCTCAGTCGGTCACGGCGAATCATCCGGAATGCTATCTCATCGTTCTGCTCATCGACGAGCGGCCCGAAGAAGTCACCGACATGCAGCGATCCGTGAAGGGCGAAGTTGTGTCATCGACTTTCGACGAGCCGGCGGTTCGCCACGTTCAGGTAGCCGAGATGGTTATCGAAAAGGCTAAGCGGCTCGTTGAGCACGGTCGGGATGTGGTGATTCTGCTCGACTCGATCACACGCCTTGGGCGCGCTTACAACACTGTGGTTCCGTCATCCGGTAAGGTTCTGACGGGTGGCGTGGACGCCAACGCATTGCAGCGTCCCAAGCGATTCTTTGGCGCCGCTCGAAACATCGAGGAAGGTGGTTCGCTTACGATCATTGCGACGGCGTTGATTGATACGGGCTCCCGCATGGACGAGGTTATTTTCGAAGAGTTCAAGGGTACCGGCAATTCGGAAATCATTTTGGATCGCAAGGTTGCCGACAAGAGGACGTTCCCGTCAATCGACATTACTCGGTCCGGGACCCGGAAGGAAGAACTTCTGGTGCCGCCCGACATTCTCAAGAAGATGTATGTGCTGCGCAGGATTCTCAATCCGATGGGTACAGTGGACGCGATCGAGTTCCTGCTCGGGAAGCTTCGCGAAACCCCCAAAGGGAATTCAACATTCTTCGATTCGATGAATACCTGATCGCAGATCAGACTGTATCGCAGAGGACGTCATGGCGGACACGATCTATGCCTTGGCGACTGGGAGTGTGCCGTCAGCTATCGCGGTGATCCGAATTTCGGGATCACAGGTTGGATTGGTTCGGGATCGATTTATCGACCGAACTTTGAAGTCGAATGTCTTACGAAGAGTTCGTATTCGGTTCCATAGCGATAATTCTGTGCTCGATCATGGAATGGCAGTCTGGGCGCCTGGTCCCGGGAGTTATACGGGCGAAGACTATTTGGAACTGCATGTTCATGGTAGCCGAGCTGTAGTCACGGCCGTGCTGTCTGAATTGAGTCGGATTGAGAACTGCCGGCTGGCCGAGCCGGGCGAGTTTTCGCGGCGAGCGTTCCTGAACGGAAAGATCGATCTCGCGTCGCTTGAAGGTCTTAGCGATCTCATTATCGCTCGAACTGAGGCTCAGCGGCGGCAGAGCATCGCTATCGCATCAGGTTTCCTCACACGTCGAGTGGAAATGTGGCGTGACCGGTTGCTGGAAGCGCTGGCTCTTGTCGAGACCGACATCGACTTTTCCGACGAAGGCGATAGGCCATCTGATGCCGTGGATCGCATTTTGGCATTGGTAGAAGAACTTGGGAAGGAATTTCGGTCGGCAATTGCTGACGCAGGCCGTGCTGAAACGATTCGGAACGGTTTCGTTGTCGCGATTGTTGGCGCCCCAAACGTCGGTAAATCGAGTTTGTTGAATCGACTCGCCAGCCGGGAGGTTGCAATTGTAACGGAATATCCCGGTACCACTCGGGATACGATTGAGGTGGAGCTCGACCTTGATGGGCAATCAGTCATTCTCGTCGACACGGCTGGAATTCGGTCCGCTTTTGATCCCGTTGAGCAGATCGGTATTGCCAGAGCTAAGGCCGCCGCAGATGCGGCTGATCTGGTGCTACTGTTGGATGATCGTGCGCAAGACGTGCCTTTTTTCGGTGGATTGTGTCGACCGCAACGGGTTCGAACGAAAGTCGATCTTGGTGGGTGTGTGGTCGACGAGGGCGAAATCGGGATTTCGAGCACGACCGGCGACGGTTTGGATGAACTTCTCGAGTTGATTCGTGTTCGTGCAAAAGCAGCGACAGGCGGGACCGAGCCGCCTCTGGTTACGCGCGAGCGTCATCGACATGCGATTCTTGTTGCTTTGGAGGCGGTGGACCGTATCAATTGCCAGTTGCCTGTTGAGCTGATGGCGCAGGATTTGCGGACCGCGACGCTGGCGCTAGAGAGCATTGTCGGGATCGTTAGTGCTGAGGAGGTTCTCGGCGGAATTTTTTCTCGTTTTTGCATAGGGAAGTGAGATGTTTCACGTGAAACATTGGTCGGACTTATGAAATCGTTCGATGTGATCGTCGTGGGTGGCGGACATGCCGGTAGTGAAGCGGCTGCCGTAGCTGGTCGTATGGGCGCGAGAACAGCGCTCCTGACGCACGCTTTTTCAACCGTCGGTGAAATGTCCTGCAATCCCGCAATCGGAGGTCTTGGAAAGGGCCACCTTGTCCGGGAAGTGGACGCATTAGATGGACTGATGGGCAAGGCCGCTGATCGTGCTGGTATCCATTTCAAATTACTCAACCGATCCAAAGGGCCCGCCGTGCGAGGGCCCCGTGCGCAGGCAGATCGATCGCTCTATCGGCACGCCATCCAATCCCTGATTAGAGAGACGCCGAATCTTGTTGTGATTGAATCCGACGTGGTAGATCTTCGAGTTCAGGGAAACCGAATCGGTGGCGTTATGCTGTCTTCGGGCGCCAGTATTGCAGCAGGTGCTGTTGTTATCACAACGGGTACGTTTCTCGGGGGCGTGATTCATCTAGGCGAACGGAGTTGGCCGGCAGGCCGGATTGATGAAGAGCCCAGTCTAGGACTTTCGAAGACCTTTCGTCAGCATGGGTTTATGCTGGCAAGGCTAAAGACCGGCACACCCCCTCGCTTGAAAGCATCAACGATCGAATCGGGTCTGGAACGTCAATCCGGAGATGAATCCCCGGAACCTTTATCGTTCCTAACCCGTAGCATCGGCAACCGCCAGGTCGACTGTCAGATCACCAGAACGACCGATGCAACGCATCAGATCATCCGAAGCAATGCGACTCGATCGCCTGTGTATTCAGGCGCAATATCAGGTCGCGGCCCGCGTTATTGCCCTTCCATCGAAGACAAGGTGGTTCGTTTCGGCGATCGGGACGGGCACCAGATTTTCCTGGAACCGGAGGGGTTGAATTCCGACTTGGTTTATCCGAACGGAATATCGACATCGCTGCCCGAAGATGTACAGCTCGCCTTCTTGCGTACTATCCCCGGTCTTGCGCGGGTCGAAATGGTGCGTCCTGGCTATGCGATCGAATACGATCACGTCGATCCACGCGAGTTGCTTCCGACGTTGGAAACCAAGCACCTAAGAGGCCTCTTTTTCGCCGGTCAGATTAATGGGACCACGGGCTACGAGGAAGCTGCCGGTCAAGGCATATTGGCGGGGATCAATGCGGCTAGGTGTGCGGGCGGCGCTGCGCCGATAGAAATCAAACGTGATCAGGGATATCTGGGTGTGATGGTGGATGACTTGGTGACACTCGGTGTCACTGAGCCTTATCGAATGTTTACGTCCCGGGCGGAATACCGTTTGTCGCTCCGCATAGACAATGCCGATAGTCGTTTGACGCCATTGGGGCATGAAATTGGTTGTGTCGCGTCGGAACGGTGGGTTCGATACTCGTCAAAAGCCGCGGATTCGGACGAATGTCGAAAGACTTTGGAGGAGATTGTCGTCACCTCTACTGAAGCGTGGCGCCTCGGGTTTCAGGTGAAGCAGGACGGCGTACGTCGTAGCGCCTTCGAGCTTTTGTCTCTTCCAGGAGTAGATTTTTCGTCATTGTCTCGTGCTTGGCCACAGCTGCATGCATTTTCCGCTTCGATTCGGGAACGTATCGAAGTTGATGCGAAGTATTCAGTTTATCTCGAGCGACAGCAGAGCGACGTCAATCGACTGAGGCGTGAAGAAAGCATATCGCTTGAAGATGTCGACGTTGGCTCGATTACTGGGCTTTCCAACGAGCTGAAGGCACGGTTAGAGTTGGTTCGGCCTACGAGTTTAGCGCAGGCAGCTCGGATTGAGGGAATGACGCCCGCGGCGTTGACCTTGCTTTTGGCGCATGCTCGACGCCGCACCGAGTCGAGGACGAAACATAGCGTTCGGGGTGGTTGATGCCGCCTACGCCGGAAGAATGTCGACGGTTGCAATCTTGGGGTGTTTCACGTGAAACACTTGATCGGCTGGCGGTTTACGAGAGCCTTATAGCTCGCTGGGTGCCTGTAAAGAATTTAATCGCGCCGTCGACCGCCAATAGCATTTGGCAACGTCACTTCATTGATTCGGCCCAGGTACGACAACTGTGTCCTAACGCGAAAAGATGGGTCGACATCGGATCTGGGGCAGGATTTCCGGGCCTTGTTCTAGCAATCCTGATGTCCGGCAGTAGAGACGTTTCTGTGGATCTCGTCGAAGCTGACCACCGCAAGTGCGCGTTCCTAAGGCACGTTTCACGTGAAACAAACGCGAACGCCCGAGTGCATCACGGGCGAATTGAAGACATTTTGCCAGCACTTGAAACGCCTGACGTTGTCACGGCTCGAGCTCTGGCGCCCATGGACTTGTTATTGGAATGGACGGGGGAAAAAATTCAAAATGGCGCAACTGGCCTGTTTTTGAAAGGGCAAGATATAGCTCAAGAATTGACCCTCACGACAAAATCTAGTAGATTTAATATTGAACTGATCGCCAGCCAGACCAGCCCTACCGCGCGGATTGTGATAGTGACTGGACGAAGTGACCAACATTCTTAGCCCAATCGGAGTCGAAAATGTCGGTCCAAAGCCCTCGCGTACTGGTCGTTGCCAACCAGAAGGGTGGAGTTGGCAAGACGACAACCGCCATTAATCTCGGGACGGCGCTTGCCGCCATCGGGGAGCGCGTTCTGATCGTCGATCTTGATCCGCAGGGAAACGCGTCAACCGGGTTGGGCATTGATCGAAAGTCCCGAAAGCTTTCGACCTACGACGTCATGATAGGTGAAGCAGAACTTTCATCGGTCGCCCAGGAAACCGCCGTCCCGAATCTGTATGTGGCGCCATCGACACTTGATCTTCTCGGGGTTGAGCTTGAAATTGCAAGTCACAAGGACCGTGCATTCAAACTACGCACCGCTGTGCGTAAGCTCGGCGCCGGTTCAATTCCGTTTTCCTATGTCCTCGTTGATTGTCCACCTTCTCTGAATCTTCTCACAATCAACGCGCTGGCGTCTGCAGATAGTGTGGTGGTGCCGTTGCAGTGCGAGTTTTTCGCGCTTGAAGGTTTGTCGCAGCTGCTGTCGACGGTCGATCAAGTCAAGCGTTCGCTGAACCCGACTTTGACCATTCACGGCGTCGTTCTGACGATGTTCGATCCCCGCAACAATCTCGCCACACAGGTTGTTGCCGATGTGCGGACGTTCATGGGCGACAAGGTTTATGACACGATCATTCCGCGAAATGTGCGCGTCTCCGAAGCGCCTTCCCACGGAAAGCCCGTGCTTTTGTATGATCTGAAGTGTCCTGGCAGTCAGGCCTACCTCCGGCTCGCTTCGGAGCTGATCCAGCGTGAACGTACACTGCGCGCTGCCTGAAGTTTCTGAGTTTTCGAGGCGAAAATGGTGGATGAATCACGCTCCCGTCTCGGCCGTGGACTTGCGGCGCTCATAGGAGACGCCGGCGACGAAGGTCAACCGCAGGCCGCCGGCCGTGGTCAACGCACAGTCCCGATCGAATTCCTGCGCCCGAATCCTCACAATCCCCGCAAGAACTT
>CANJEY010000143.1 GCA_947472615.1 Beijerinckiaceae bacterium | reverse complement strand
GGAGCGCCGCGGCCGGTGACGCCACGGGCCACGATAGCCTTGCCGGCCTTCTTGAGGTCGCGGATCGTATCCTCGTTGGTGCGTTGCAGGGCCGAATATGGGACCTGAATGACGGTGAAATAATCCGCCGTGACGAAGTCGGCGAGCATCGGCAGGCGCGACGAAATCCCCAGATGCCGGACCTTGCCGTCGCGCTGCAGCTTCAGCATCGCGTCGACGACGCCGGCGTCCTCGAGTTCCTTCCGGGTCGGGCTGCCGTGCACCTGCACGACGTCGAGATAGTCCGTCTTCAGGCGGCGCAGGCTCTGCTCGACGCCGGCGATGACATTCTCGGGCGTGAAGACGTGCTTTTCGCCATGTTCGTGCGGATCGAGGCCGGCCTGACAGCCGCATTTGGAGGCGAGGAAATACTCGCTGCGGCGATGCGACAGGGTCTTGCCGATCAGGACTTCGCTGATGCCGTAGTCGATCGAGGTGTCGATGTAGTTGATACCCTGATCGAGAAGTCCGCCGAGGAGCCGGCCGACGTCGGCCTCGTTCAGGTCGCGGGCCCGTGGCGGGCCGGACAGTTCCATCGCCCCGTAGCCGAGCCGGCTCACCGTCAGCCCCGTCTTGCCCATCGCCCGCGCGCCGCCCGCTAGCCCGTTTACATTCGCCATTGCGTCTCTCCCTGAAACCATGATCCTTATCGCCAGCCGAGCTTCGTCGATCAAGCGCCGTCTGCGTCCGGATCATCCCGGCCGCTCTGGCGTTTGGCTGGATGACTTGCTATCTGCGTCGAAAGCGTCCGAGTGCAGAAGTGTTAACCCGCCCTCAACTGCTCTGCCGCTAAGGCTCGCAGGCTCCCCGGAGGATTACATGGCCCGCATCACCCTGCGTCAATTGCTCGATCACGCCGCCGAACACGGCTATGGCGTTCCGGCTTTCAACATCAACAACATGGAACAGGCGCTGGCGATCGGCGAAGCCTGTAACGCGCTCGACGCGCCCGTGATCATCCAGGCGTCGCGCGGCGCGCGCTCCTACGCCAATGACATCATGCTCAAGCACATGATGGACGCGCTGACCGAGATGTATCCGCATATTCCGATCTGCGTTCACCTCGACCACGGCAATATCGAAGCGACCTGCATGACGGCGATCCAGTCCGGCTTCACGTCGGTGATGATGGACGGCTCGCTGAAGGAAGACGGCGCGACGCCGGCAGACTACGAGTACAACGTCTCGGTGACGAAGAACGTCGTCAACATCGCCCACATGGGCGGCGTCTCGGTCGAAGGCGAACTCGGGGTTCTGGGTTCGCTCGAAACCGGCATGGGCGAGAAGGAAGACGGCCACGGCGCTGAAGGCAAGCTCAGCCACGACCAGTTGCTAACGAATCCAGACGAAGCGGTGAAGTTCGTCAAGGCCACCAAGGTCGACGCGCTGGCGATCGCCATGGGCACGTCGCACGGCGCCTACAAGTTCTCGCGCAAGCCCGACGGCAAGGTGCTGGCCATGGATGTGATCGAGAACATCCACCGCAAGATGCCGAACCTGCATCTCGTCATGCACGGATCGTCGTCGGTGCCGCAGGATCTGCAGGACATCATCAACAAGTTCGGCGGCAAGATGAAGCCCACCTGGGGCGTGCCGGTCGAGGAAATCCAGCGCGGCATCAAGAACGGCGTGCGCAAGATCAACATCGACACCGACAACCGTATGGCCATCACGGGCCAGATCCGCAAGGTGCTGTCGGAGCATCCGGGCGAGTTCGACCCGCGCAAATATCTGAAGCCCGCCCTCGAGGCGATGTCGAAGATCTGCAAGCAGCGGCTGCAGGAATTCAACACGGCCGGTCAGGCCTCGAAGATCGGCAAGATCATCCCGGTCTCCGAGATGGCCAAGCGCTATGCGGCCGGCAAGCTGGATCCGACGTTCGCCTGATCCAGCGACTCATGGACATGCAAAGGGCGGCTCCAGGGCCGCCCTTTTTTGTTTACTGCGTCGGGCGTCGGCCTCGTCCTTCGAGACGGCCCTTGGCAGGGCCTCCTCAGGATAAGGCCTTGAGGGTGAGGCCTTGGAGCCTATAGGCGGACAATAAGCCCCTCATGGTGAGGAGGCCGCGCATGCGGCCGTCTCGAACCACGAGGGCGATGTCGACAATTGCCCTCATTGGCGCGAATTTCCGTCCCTTACGCCGACACTTCCTCCGCATCCAGAGGCGCAATCGGCTTCAACCCCTTGATCTGGATGCCAGCCCCCGCGCGGCCGTTGCGGACGTCGTCGCGCATAGGGCGCGCGTTGTCGTCACGAATCCACAGACGCAGCAGGTGACGGCGGCGGTCTTGCTCCGGCCAGTCCTCGTACTCGCGGCGGCTATGCAGCATGACGAAATTGTTCAGGATCTGCACGTCGCCGGGGCTGAATGGAATGTCGGCGGCCAGTTCGTCGACGAGGTCGCGGTAATACTGAACGGCTTCCTTCTGGGCGGCCGTGAGCGGCGGGACGCCCGGAATCTTCTGCGCCTTGTCGATCGAGACGCCGACGGCGGCGGCGTTGAAATAGCCCTGATCGAACATGAAGATCGGCTGCGTATAATAAGGCTTTGCGTCCTTGTCGCGATCGACCCCCAGCGATTTGTAGAAGTCCTCCGTCAGCACCTTGGTGAGATCGGGCCGGCGCTTCAGCATCTCGTTGTAGACGGTTACGGAACTGACGACGCGGCTTTCGCCGCCCGACTTCGACACCTGCAGGCAGAGCAGCGCGACATAGTCGCAGGAGTCCGCGTGGAAGCGTAGGTTGGCGCGCGTGTTGTAGGCGCGGCCCTCGCCCGAGTAATCTAGGCCGAGGTCCTTCACATGACCCAGCACGTGGCCGTGCCGGTTCTGCACCATACGGTCGCCGAGATAAGACCCGATGCCCATGAATCCAATGGCGTTGCCCTCGAGGTCGAGCCGGTCGATTGGGAAGTTCTGCAGCATCACCATGCCGCGCCCGTCGGTGAGTTCGGAATGGACGTCGCCGAGCGTGGAGGCGAACTTGTCCAGCGGGAAGTTGTCGATCCCGACGTCGACGCGGCTGAGGCCGGCGCGGCGGAAAGCCTCGACGGCCGCCACGACTTCGTCCTGATCGCGCTGGGTGAGCGAATAGGACCAGTCCTCGACCGGGCCGAGCGAGCTTGCGGCCCAGCCTGCCGGGTCGATAACCGGTTGCATCGGCACAGCCGGCGGACGCTGGGCGTTCGGAAAGGTGCGAAAATCCGTCATGGCGATTCTCCCTCGGTTCGCGGGCGCATCATGGCCTGATGATGCGGCGATCATACGGCGCTGACGCTTTGAGCGCCAAGTTGACCAAATCCAGCGATCCCGGCAAGGAAACGCCTCGGTGTCATCTTGTCGCGCAAGCCATCCGCCGTGTCCACCGGTCCGGCGGACAGCATGACCCGACTTCGTCCGGGACGGGCCGTCCTTTCGCCGGATTCGTTTTCCATCTAGGAACCAGCACCGGGAACCGCGCCGATGTCCAATGATTCGCCGAGCCTGTACCTGATCACCCCGCCGATCGCGGACGCCCCCGGATTCGCGCCGGCCTTCGAGGCGGCGCTGGATGCAGGCGTCGTGGTCTGTGTGCTGCTGCGGCTCGACACGCGCGACGAAGGCCTCGCCAAGAAGATCATCCGCGTCCTCGCGCCGCTGGCGCAGGAGCGAGGCGCGGCGCTGCTGGTCGAGAACGACGCGCAACTGGCGCAGCGCGCCGGCGCCGACGGAGCCCATATCGGCATCGCGGGAGACGATCGCGACCCGGCGCTTGCCGAGGCGATCCGCAAGCTGAAGCCGGACGGGATTGTCGGCGCAGGCCGGCTGAAGTCGAAGGACGACGCCATGACGGCGGGCGAGCAGGAAGTTGATTACGTCATGTTCGGCGAGCCGGCTGCGGACGGATATACGCCGGCTTTCGAACACACGGCCGAACGCGTCGGCTGGTGGGCGGAGATCTTCAACGTGCCGGTTGTCGGCTATGCGGCGCAACTCGACCATGTCGAGGCGTTGGCGCGGGCTGGCGCGGAATTCGTCGCGCTGGGCGCGGCTGTCTGGGACGATGCGCGCGGCCCGGCGGCGGCCGTGCGCGACGCCATGGCGGCCATCGCCCGATCGCGTGCCGAAACCGCATGAAAGCCGGCCGCCTGACGCTGGCGATGCTGGGGGCGGGCGTACTGTACGCAGCCCCGCTCTCGGCTCAGCAGCGCTCGCCGTCCTTCACCCTGCCGCCGCCTCCCACCGGCACGCTGCAGGCGCCTTCCTTCAACAGCAAGCCGGACGTCTCTTCCGACGCGCCTCCGCCGGATGCCGCCTTTGCGGCGTTCCAGCGCGGCTATTTCGTCACTGCGCTGCGCGAGGCCACGAAGCGGCTCGAATCCAACGCCAACGACCCGCCCGCCATGACGCTGATCGCCGAACTTTATCGCAGCGGCCTCGGAGTCCGGCGCGATCTCGCGGAAGCCGCGCGTTGGTATCGGCTGGCGTCGGATCGCGGCGATCCGCAGGCGATGTTCGCGCTCGGCCGCGCCTATCTGGAAGGTGCGGGCGTCGCGACGGACGCCAAACAGGCGCGTGTGTTTTTCGAAAAGGCAGCAGAGCGCAACCATCCGGGCGCGCTTTACAATCTCGGCATCATGGAAACCGACGGCGCGGTGGCGAATTTCGTCAAGGCGGCCGAGTTCTTCCGTCGCGCCTCGACGGGCGGCGATAACGACGCGACCTATGCGCTGGCGATGTTCTACCGCGAGGGCACCGGTGTCGAGAAAGACCGCAAGCAGGGGGCGGCGCTTCTCAAGATCGCCGCCGACGAGAACAACATCGCCGCGCAGGTGGAATACGCCATCGCACTGTTCAACGGCGACGGCGTCGACAAGGACGAGACGGCCGCCGGCAAGTATTTCCTGAAAGCCGCCGCGCGCGAAAACCCCATCGCCCAGAACCGCATCGCCCGCATGTACGCCTCAGGCCGGGGCGTACGGCTCAACATGATCGAAGCCATGAAGTGGCACATTCTGGCTCGCTCGGCCGGCGTCAATGACGATTTTCTCGACGGCCTGCTGCCGACGCTGAGCCCGACGCAACGCGGTGCGGTCGAGGAAGCGGTGCGAAAGTTCGTCGGAAACTAGGCCGTCGCGGGCACGCCATAGACGCGCATGAACACCGCGATCGCATTGTCGATCGACTTCTGGATCTGTTCCCGCGAAACGATGTCGACGACGCCGAACATCTGCGCCTTGACGATTTCCGAATGGGCGAGGTTCAGGAAGTTGGACGCCGCCAGGCTGGTGTCGTCGATGCGCAGCAATCCCGCGCCGACCTGCTTGTCGAGATAGGCGGCGAGTCGTTCGCGGCCGAATTGCGGGCCGGCTTCATAGAACGCGCGGCCGATCGCCGGGAATTTGCCCGCGACGCCGATCACCATCCGCAGGATGGCCACATTGTCGGGCCGCGTCAGCATTTCCAGCAGCGCGGTTCCGATGTTGCGAAGCGTCGTCTCGATGTCCGCAGGTCCGGTTTCGAAGGGGCAGACGCGCTCCGCCTGTCCTTGCTTCTCATTGCGGACGAGGCCCTCGAACAAGGCTTCCTTGGAGTCGAAATAGACATAGAGCGTCCCTTTCGAGACGCCTGCGGCGCGCGCGATGTCGTTCATGCTCGCGCCGTCGAAGCCGTCCGCCAGAAACACCTTGCGGGCGCCTTCGAGAACTTGCCGGAGCTTCGCACTGTCCGGTGCGGGCGCGCCGGATGAATCCGGCACTGAGGCGTTGAGGCTGGTGGCCGCGCGGGCCATGTGTCACCCGAAAGTTTTTTGACCGAACCGTTCGGTCACCCTTGATGTAGTCAGGATTCGCCTGTATGTCAAACTTAATGACCGAACGGTTCGGTTCGATATTTTGGCTGCACCATGCCCGATGATCTTGCGTCCCCGTCCATTGCGATGCGCTCTGTGACTGAAATCCCCGCCGCACCACGCGGTTTCGCCGAAACGCCGTCTGCGGCTACGGCTCCGCCCTCGCGCGGCGTCAAGCGGTTCCTCCTTCCACTGGCGCTTCTCGGCGCAATCGTCGCCGCCGCGACATATGGTTGGGACTGGTACGTCGAAGGCCGATTCATCGTGACGACTGACGACGCCTACGTGCGGGCCGACACAGCCGTGATCGCCGCCAAGGTCTCGGGCTACGTTGCGAGCGTCGCCGCGGCTGACAATCAGCAGGTCCACGCCGGCGATCTGCTCGCCCGGATCGACGATGGCGACTATCGCCTCGCGGTCGAGGCGGCGCAGCGGCGGATCGACACGCAGGACGCCACCATCGCACGCATCCGCCAGCAAGCGAATGCGCAGCGCGCGGTGATCGAGCAGACAGACGCGCAGATTTCGGCGTCGCGCGCCGACGAACAGCGCGCCGCCAGCGACTACGAGCGGGCGACCCGCACCCTGCAAAGCGGCAGCGGCACCGCCCAAAGGCTCGATTCGGCTCTCGCCGATCGCGATCGGACAGTCGCGGCCGTCCGCAACGCGGAGGCGGCGAAAAGCGCCGCGCAGGCCAATCTGGGCGTGCTGGACGCCCAGCGGGTGGAAGCCGAACAGGCGCGCAGCGAACTCGTCACCGCGCTTGATCGGGCAAAACGCGACCTCTCCTTCGCCGAAATCCGCGCGCCGTTCGACGGCGTGGTCGGCAACCGGGCGATACAGGTGGGCCAATTGGTGCAGCCGGGCTCGCGCCTGCTGTCGCTGGTCCCGACCCAGAGCGCGTTCATCGAAGCCAATTTCAAGGAGACGCAATTGACCCGCATGAAGGCGGGCCAGAAAGTGTCCGTGCATGTCGACGCCCTGCCCGGGCGCATCATCGAGGGCACGGTCGAGAGCGTGTCGCCAGCCTCCGGCGCGCAGTTCTCATTACTGCCTCCTGAAAACGCCACCGGCAATTTCACCAAGATCGTGCAGCGCGTGCCGGTTCGTATTCGCGTCCCGGCCAGCGTCGCAGCCGAAGGCGTTCTGCGGCCGGGCCTTTCGGTCACAGCCGATGTGGACACGTGGCCGGATGATCAGACGCGCCCGACCCTGCTCGGCGCGCTCGGTCTTGGCGGGGGGCGGCGTTAGGCGCATGGCCTCCTCTGCCGCCATCGGGCCGGCGACCGCGCCCGCCTTCGCCGCGCCGTCGCGATCCTTCGGCCGCCGCCGCATCATCGCCTTCGTGGCGATGGTGTTCGGCATGTTCATGGCGATTCTCGACATCCAGATCGTGTCGGCGTCGCTGGCCGAAATTCAGGCCGGTCTGTCGGCGAGCGCCGACGAAGTGTCTTGGGTGCAAACGGCCTATCTGGTCGCCGAAGTGGTGATGATCCCGCTGTCGGGATTCCTGTCGCGCGCCTTCTCGACCCGGATCGTGTTTGTCGCCTCTGCGGCGGGATTCACGCTCTTCAGCATCCTGTGCGCCACGTCGAGCACGATCAGCGAGATGATCCTGTGGCGGGCGCTGCAGGGCTTCATCGGCGGCGGCATGATTCCGACGGTGTTCTCCGCCGCCTTTTCGATTTTTCCGCGTGAGAAGCAGTCCGTCGTGGGGCCGGTGATCGGACTGGTGGCGACGCTGGCTCCGACGATCGGCCCGACCTTCGGCGGCCTGCTGACGGACGCGTTCTCATGGCACTGGCTGTTTCTGGTGAACGTCGTTCCGGGCGTCGTCGTCACGACAGTTTGCTGGCTGCTGATCGACTTCGACGAGCCCGACGTGTCGCTGCTGAAGGGCTTCGACTGGGCCGGCCTCGCCGGCATGGCGGCCTTTCTGGGAGCGCTGGAATATCTGCTCGAGGAGGGGCCGTCGAAGGGCTGGTTCGACGAAGACGTCATCGTCATTGCGGCTGTCGTTTCGGCTGCTGGCGGCCTGCTGTTCTTCTGGCGCGCCGCGACGGCCCGCAATCCGATCGTCGATATGAGCGCATTCCGCGAACGCAATTTCTGGACCGGCTCGCTGTTTTCGCTGGTTCTCGGCGTCGGCCTCTACGGGCTGACCTATTTGTATCCGGTCTATCTGGCCCGCGTGCGCGGCTATTCGGCGCTGATGATCGGCAACACGATGTTCGTCACCGGCATCTGCAGTTTCCTGTCGGCTCCGTTCGTCGGGCGCATCTCGATGAAGATCGATGCGCGAATCCTGATCGGGCTGGGGTTCACGCTGTTCGCCATCGGCACGTGGCAGGCGTCGTACGTGACGAAAGATTGGGATTTCTACGAACTGCTTGCGCCGCAGGTGCTGCGTGGCGTCGCTCTGATGATGTGCATGGTGCCGATCACCAATCTGGCGCTCGGCACGCTGCCGCCGCAACGGCTGAAGAACGCGTCCGGCCTGTTCAATCTGACGCGCAATCTCGGCGGCGCGATCGGGCTGGCGCTGATCAACACCATGCTGAACGACCGCACCGATCTGCATCTGTCGCGGCTGCACGAGCGCGTCGCATGGGGCCGCCAGCAGGCGGAGGAAACGCTCGCCAATCTGACGCAACTTTATGCGCCGCTCGGCTCGGACGCGGCGCTTGCGGCGACGAAGCGTCTGTCGCTTCTCGTCCGCCGCGAAGCGATCGTGATGGCGCTGGGCGATGTGTTTCTCGCCCTGACCATCCTGTTTCTGTGCCTCGTGCCGCTGACCATGATGATGCGGCGGCCGAAGCAGCAGGGCGGCGGCCCGGGGCACTGACCCCGGACCGGATCGTCGGGTCAGACCGCCGGTCCGACCAACTGCGGATTGCGGATCACGCCGGTCAATTCCGAGTCCGGCAGCGCCATGATCGCCGGTTCGTCGAACAGGTCGCCCATCTCCGACGCGACGCCGGTGCGGATGATCTCTTCGAGGAACTTGCGATGGATGCGGGGATCCTGATCCTCGTACTCGATCTGGCGGCCGCCTTCCTTCACCGACACCGAGCCTTTGCCCTCGCCGCTGACCCGACGATAGGAAATGAACGGATAGCGGCGGCTGCCGAGGCTGCACGCCAGATAGCGCGCCGGCTTGTCGCAGGTGTTGAAGTGCTGGTGGAACATCCAGAACGGCGGCGTGTACATGACGCCGTGACGCCATGGAATTTCGACGAATTTCTCGTCGCCGTCGTACCAGAGCAGCGAATAGCCAGTGCCGTCCACCGCATGCACATGCGTGCCGGCGGCATGGCGATGCGCCTTCTTGTAGCGACCGACCGGGATCTGCGACGAATGGGCGTGCATCGTGCCGTCGGCGAGGATGAACGAGACGTTGAGCGAGCCCTTGCCGCGCTCGTTCAGCTCGTAAAGCTTGAAGCCCGTGAGGTCGTGGACAAAGTTGGTTTCCCACACGTTGAGCGTCGCGATCTTTTCGCCGCGCTTGTAGGCGGTGTGATCCCCCTCGCCATCGAAATGCTTAGTTTCGCCCGTGCGCTCGGGGAATTTCCAGTCGTTTTTGAAGACGAAATCGACGTTGTGGTAGAGGTTGATCGTCAGCGGCGCATCGTTGGTGCATGACAGGCGCGCGGGCTCCTGACCCGAGCCATTGAAGATCTGATACTGGCAATTCAGCGGAATCGCGAACAGCGCCTTCGGGCCCCATTCGAACGTGCGCGTCTCGCCGCCCGGCATCCAGACCGTGGTCGAGCCATGACCGGCGAGGACATAGAAGAACGCTTCGTAGAGATGCTTGACGGGGGCGGTCTTCTTGCCGGGATCGACTTCGATCACGTAATTGGCCATGAAGTCGCCGCGGCCATGCGTGTGGGCGAAGCAGCCTTTCGCGTCGTAGCGATCCCACTTGCCGGTCTCGATCGCCAGCAGGTCGAGGCCGAAATCCTGATGGATCGGAATGTTCTCGCCTTTCGCCCAATCCACATAGGGATCAAGCAGAAATCGCGATGTGACGCCGACCGGATCCTGTGCTTCGCCCGCCATGAGCTTCTCCCGCTGAAGATGATGGCATCGCTATAGGCCCGGCGCATGAGGCGGGCAAGCGGCCGTTACCGGGGCGGAAGACTGGCGGCGAGCGCGGCGCCGCAGCTCTTGGC
>CANJEY010000142.1 GCA_947472615.1 Beijerinckiaceae bacterium | reverse complement strand
TGCGCACCACGAAGCCCGCCGCTTCGAGATAATCCGCCATTACCCGGATGGTCGCGCCGCCGTTGAGGCAGACCAGCGCCAGCGGCTTCTTGGCCGCCGCCGGCATCGCCGGCCACGGAACGGTCTTCGACTCGGCCGTGAAGCGCAGCGAGAAGAAGAACGTCGAACCGCGTCCCTCCTCGCTGGTCACGGCGATTTCGCCGCCCATGGCGGCGACGAGTTTCGTGGCGATCGACAGGCCGAGCCCGGTGCCGCCGAAGCGCCGCGTCGTGGTTTCATCAGCTTGCGAGAAGGCCTCGAAGATCGTCGCGACCTTATCCTTCGGAATGCCGATGCCGGTGTCGGTGACGCTGAACCGCGCGCGCGTCGGATCCGACGGATCGCGCTCGACGGTCAGCATGACGTGACCCTTCTCGGTGAATTTCAGCGCGTTGTTGACGAGGTTGCTGAGCACCTGATTCAAACGCACCGGATCGGCCTCGATCGTCTCCGGCATGTCGACGCCGGCCCGCACCGCCAGATCGAGACCCTTGGACTGGGCGCGCTCATGGAACAGGCTGATGACCGTATCGGCCGCCTCGACCGGATTGACTTCCAGCTGTTCGACATCGAGCTTGCCGGCCTCGATCTTCGAGAAGTCCAGAATGTCGTTGATGATCGCCAACAAGCTCTGGCCGGAACGTGCGATGACTTCCGCATAGCGGCGCGAGCGCGCCGGTAGCTCGCCAGCCGCCAGCAGTTCGGCCATCACCAGAATGCCGTTCATGGGCGTGCGGATTTCGTGGCTCATGGTGGCCAGGAAGCCGGATTTGGCGCTGTTGGCCTCCTCGGCGGCGTCGCGGGCGTCGCGATAATCGCGGGTGCGTTCGGCGACTTCGGTTTCCAAATGTTCGCGGTGGCGGGCGAGCCGGATGTCGCGGTCGCGGATGTCGCCCATCATGGCGTTGAAGCCGTCGACCAGCGTACCGATCTCGTCGTTGGTGGCCGCTTCCAGCGCCACCGTGTAGTCGTGCCGCTCGCCGATCGTCTCCATGGCCTGCGTGAGCGAGATCAGCGGCCGCGAGATCGACCGCTGCAATTGCAGCGCCACCAGCAGGGCGATCATCAGCGCGCCTGCGCCGCCGAGCGCCGTAAAGGTGATCGCCGACCAGATGCGCGGCGGCAGATCGGACGTGTCCGAGACCAATTTCAATCTTCCGACTTCGACGCCCGCATCGATCACCGGAATCGTCATTTCGACCGTCCGGCTGCGCAGGATGTCGAACACCGATACGTTGCCTGCCCCTTCGTCGAGCCGCAGATCGCTGTCGAGCTGTTCCGACGCGCCGATATCGGCGAGGTGATAGCCGCTGGCGTCCTCGACGCCGACATAGACCATGTTGTCGATGCGCCCCATGGCGCGCGCGACCGAATAGACGCCGTTGGCGTCGCGCGCCACAATCGCCTTGGTGGCGGCCGCCGCCAGAATCTGTGCGGTCGATTGCATCGTGTCGCGCTTCATCTGCGCGTAGCGGGTCGCTTCCTGCCAGACCGAGACAGCCGCGAGCGTCACGCTGCCGAGCCCGATGGCGATGAAGACGAGGAGGAACAGTTTCGCCCGGATGCCCCAGAACGATCGTTGCTTCGCCATGTGCGATCCGTTTGCGATAAGTCGCAGGAGGATAGGACCGCACGGTAAGGGAAGCCTTAATGGCGCCGCGCGTGTTGACAGCCCAAATCGCCCTCTATAGCCATTTGATCAAGGTTTCAGACAGTTGCGGTGGCGACGCCCAATTGTGAAAGCCAGCGAACGACGGGGGAAAGCGCGTGTATTCAGCCGATTTCAAATGGCCCAACGGCGCCCATATCGCGGTCGTCTTCAACATGTCCTGGGAAACGTGGCCGAAGACGCTCGGCACCGCCGACAACAACCAGAAGGCCGGCGAGACCGTTCCGAAGTCCGCCAAGTACGGCCGCAACATGATGTACGTCTATCAGCACGCCTACGCCGAAACAGGCGGCATGCAGCGGCTGCTCGACGTCTGGGGCCGTCACGACATCAAGGCGAGTTGCTACGTCGACGGGCTGAACATTCTCAATTATCCGGGCCTCACGCGGGACGCCACTCAGCGCGGCCACGAATTGCTGGTGCAGGGCTGGGATCATAGCTTCCTGTGGGACCAGACTGTCGAAGAGCAGCGCGAGTCCGTGGCGAAGACCGTGAAGGTCTATCGCGAAGTGCTTGGCAAGCCGCCGATCGGCTACACCACATCGGGCGGGACGCTCACGCCCGAGAGCGTGCCGATCGCGCTCGAACACGACATGAAATACATCGCGGCGTTCCGCAATTGCGATGTGCCGTTCGTCATCAACCACGAAGGCAAGAAGATTGTCGGCCAGAACAGCTACGCGTTGACCGACTTCGGAGCCTATGGGTCGGCCGACAAATCGCCGCGGCAGATTCTCGAAGAATGGCGCGACTTCTTCGACGTGCTTTATTCGGAAGGCCAGCGTGGCTGGCCGAAGATGCTGGCCTACGGCACGCATCCGTTTCTGGCGCACGGCAATCGCACCGGCCCGCTCGAAGAGGTGATCCGTTACGTCAAGAGCAAGCCGAAGGTGTGGATCGCCACGCGCGCCGAAATCGCCGACTGGATGCTGACGCAATATCCGCATCTCGATCTCGCGGCCTTCTATCCGGAGGCGGTCGCCTCCGACAAATGGTACGGGCTGAGCGTCGGCGTCGGCGGCGAGGAAGCGACGGCCGAAGCCGCCCGCTATCGCCGCGAATAGGATGAAGCATTTCGTACGCCGGACCCGCCGGGACATGAAGGCGACAGATGCCTGACTCCATCGTGACGTTCGAGGATGTCGATGTCGTCTATCGCCTGCAGGGCGGCGGCGAGACCGTAGCGTGTCAGGGCCTCGGATTCGCGGTGCGTGAAAACGAGTTCGTGTCGATCGTCGGTCCGTCCGGCTGCGGCAAGAGTACGTCGCTGCGGGTGATCGCCGGCTTGCAGCCCTATCGCCGCGGCTCGGTGCGGGTGCGGCGCGAACCTGTCGGCCATCGCGTGCCGGACGGTCTGGCGATGATGTTCCAGACGCCCGTGCTGCTCGACTGGAACAGCGTCATCGACAATGTCGGCCTGCCGCTCGAAGTCGCTGGCCTGTCGCGGCGGGAAGCGCGCGCGGAATCGCGGCGCTTCCTCGAACTCGCCCAGCTCGAACGCTTCGCGGATGCGCGGCCGTATGAACTGTCAGGCGGCATGCAGCAGCGCGTGGCGCTGTGCCGCGCGCTGGTGAGCAAGCCCGATCTGCTATTGATGGACGAGCCGTTCGGCGCGCTCGACGCCCTGACGCGCGCCCAGATGGGCGGCGTGCTGCAGAACATCTGGGAACGGCAGAAGGTGGCGGTCGTGTTCGTCACCCACAGCATTCGCGAGGCGGTGACGCTGTCGGATCGCGTGCTGGTGATGTCGGCGCGTCCCGGCCGTCTGCTGAAGGATGTGCGGATCGATCTGCCGCGTCCGCGCGAGGGCGCGGTGCGCCGCATGGCGAAGTTTCAGGACTACGTGGACGAGATCGCTGTCTGTCTCGGAATGCCGGACGGCGTCGAATGAGGATCGCACATTGGCCGACGTGAAACCCGCATCGGACCGACGCCTCGGCGGCGCGCTGCCTGCGATCATCTCGCTCGCTGTCGTGATCGGCGCATGGCAGGCGGCGACGACGCTGGGCAACGTCTCGCCGGCGCTGTTTCCCTCGCCGCTGCTGACCGCACAGAAGATCGTCGAACTGAGCGGGCTGTTGATCCGCAACACATGGCCGACGCTGATCGAGGCGGCGGTCGGGCTCGCGTCCAGCGTCGTCATCGGCATCCCGCTGGGCATCCTGCTCGCCGGGCGCGGGCCGGTGTCGCGCGGACTGTTTCCGCTGGTGCTCGGCACCCAGAACATTCCGAAAGTGGCGCTCGCGCCTTTGCTCGTCGTCTGGTTCGGCTTCGGGGCGATGCCGAAATTCGTGCTGGTGTTTCTGATTACCTTCTTCCCGGTGGTGGTGACGACCACGACCGGCATCCGTAGCGTGCCGCGCGAGATGATCGAACTCGGCGCGATTTGCAAGATGAGCGCTCTGCAACGGCTCGCGCGGCTGGAGTTTCCCTACGCGCTGCCGAGCATTCTCAGCGGCGTGAAGGTCGCAACCACGATGGCCATTATCGCCGCGATCGTGGCGGAATTCGTCGGCTCGACCGAGGGACTTGGCTTCCTCATCGTGCAAGCGCAGGGCAGCATCAACACGCCGTTGATCTTCGCCGCCATCGTGGTGGTGTCGTTCGTCGGCTTCGCGCTTTACGGACTTGTGGGCATGGCGGAAAAAATCCTGATACCCTGGCATATCTCGCAGCGCCGCACCCACGACTGAACCAAACAAAAGCCATTGGAGGAACGCATGAGTCTGATCGGCATCATTCGCAAACATCTCGTCGTGTGCGCTGGCGCGGCGGCGCTGCTGGCGCAGGGCATGTCTGCGCAGGCGCAGGCGCTCAAGCCCGTGACGGTGTTCCTGTTCGCAGTCCCATCGGGACCAATCGTGCCGTATTTCCACGGCGCAGGCGCGGGCATTTACAAGAAGCACGGTCTGGAGGTGACGTTCCGAATTCTCGGCGGCGGCGCGCTCAACGGCAATCAGCTCGTCATGCAGGGACAGGGCGAATTCGCCGTGGCGGATACGACGTCCTATCTCGAGATGCGCACGCAGAACACGCCGATCATGGCCGTGATGGGGGCCGTGCAGGGCGACGCCTCGGCGGTCGTGGTGCACAAGGCGCTGAACATCACCCAACCGTCGCAGCTCATCGGCCGCAAGGTGGCGGTCGTCAACAACAGCGGTTCGCAGTATCTGTTCCCCGTGTATCTGCGCGCCAACGGCGTCGATCCCGCGAAGGTCGACATCGTGGCGCTGTCGGCGGCGGCCAAGAACACGGCGTTCGTGGCGAAATCGGTCGAGGGCACGGTGGCGTTCGGCGACGTCATCGCGCCGCTCTACGAATCGCAGGGCCTGCCGGTGACGGTGCTGCCCTATGGCGACCGGGTACCGTATCTGCAATTCGTCATCACCACGCGCGAGGCGCTGATCAAGTCCGATCCGGCGCTGGTGCGGGCCTTCGTGCAGGCCACGGCGGAAGCCTATGTGGATGCGCAGAAGCGCATTCCGGAGGCGGCCAAATTCACCATTGACGCCAGCAACGGCACCGCGCCGACGCAACCCGTGCTGGAAAAGCAGACGCTGGGCATCCTGCCCTACACCAGCACCAAGCGCGACGCTGGCAAGCCGCTCGGCTGGATGGCGAAGGAAGACTGGCAGGACACGATCGACCTGTCGGAGAAATACCTGAACCTGAAGGCCGGCCTGAAAGCCGAGAGCGTCTATTCCAACGAGTTCACCGACAAGAATCCCGTGAACCCGGAATGGGCTTACAGCGGAAAATGAATGACGGCCGCGTCGCGATCCGCCATACGGTCGCGAAGCCTGAACGGAGTTCCTGATGCGCATCGTCTTCGCCAGCCAGATCGCCCGCAAACCGGTCGTCGACCGGATGGAGAAGGTACCGGGGATCGAGTTCATCGTCCGCGAGACGGTGGCGGAGATGCTGCCCGACATCCACAGCGCGGACGCGATCGTCATCGCCGATCCGCGTGGCGCGGACGGGCGCAACATCGTGGCGGAGCTTCGCAAGCCCGGCTGCAAGGTCGGCTGGGTGCAGGTGCTGTCGGCTGGCTTTGAAGGTCTCGTGGCGAACGATCCGCCGGCGCATATCCAGATCACCAATCAGGGCGGGGGCGTCGCGCCGGTCGTGGCCGAGCACGCGATGGCGAGCCTGCTGGCGCTGGCGCGTCAGTTCCCGTTCATCGTTCGCCGCTCGACAGAACATGTGTGGGACAAGAATTTCCCCGCGCCGATCGCGTCGGTCGAAGGCAAGACGCTGGTGATCTTCGGCCATGGCAACATTGGCCGCGCGCTGGCGAAACGCGCCAAGGCCTTCGACATGAAGGTGCTGGCGATCTCGCGTTCGCCCATCGACGATCCGAACGTCGATGAAGCCTTTCTGCTCGCGGACGCCCACAAGGCTCTGGCCCGCGCCGACGCGGTGGCGATCTGCATCGCGCTGTCAGCCTCGACGCGCGGCATTTTCGGCGCTGCGGAATTCGCAGCCTGCAAGAAGGGCGCGTGGTTCACCAACGTGTCGCGCGGCGAGACGGTTGATCAGCCTGCCTTGATCGAGGCGCTGAAAAGCGGCCAGATCGGCGCAGCCTTCATCGACGTGACGACGCCCGAACCGTTGCCGCCCGACGATCCACTCTGGTCTGCGCCGAATCTCGTCATCTCGCCCCATACGGCCGGGGGCGGCAGCCTCGTGTCCGGCGCGCGCATTGCTGAAGTCGTGGCCGAGAACGCGCGGCGTTTCATGGCGGGCGAACCGCTCATCCACAAGATCAAAGTCTGACGCCGGCGCGCGGAGAAACGCATGAAGATTGTCAAGGTCGAGGAGTTTCACGTCAGCGGCGGCTGGGATCCGTGGTCATTCCTGAAGCTGACGACCGACGAAGGGCTGATCGGCTGGTCTGAATACAACGAGGCGCGCGGCCGCCGTGGCCTCACGCCCATCGTGCATGGCCTCGCGGAACTCTGCCTCGGCGACGATCCGCGCAATGTCGGGAAGATCGGCGCGAAACTTTACAATCTGACGAAATCGACCGCCGGCGGCCTGCAGGCTCTGGCGATCGGGGCCATCGAAAACGCCTGTCTCGACATCAAGGCCAAGGCGCTGGGCGTGCCGGTGTACGAATTGTTCGGCGGCGCGCTGCGCACGAAGCTGCCGGTCTACTGGTCTCACTGCGGGATGTTCCGCGCGCGTTATCCGGACCTGTTCGAGAAGGTCATCGGCCGCCCCGCCGTGCGATCGCTCGACGACATCAGGCTGCTCGGCAAAGAAGTCGCCGACAGGGGCTATCTCGGGCTCAAGACCAATCTGCTGGCGCTCGACCCCAAGCTGCTCAACGGTGGAGCGCCCTATGTGGTGCGTGGCTCCGGCCCGTTCGAGATGAACATCGAGGACAGCATCATCGGCATGGTGGTCGATCAGCTTCAGGCCTTCCGCGATGGCGCGGGACCGAAAGTGAAGCTGATGATGGACCTCAACTTCAACTATCGCACCGAAGGCTTTCGGCAGATCGCCAGGGCGGTCGAGCGTTTCAACATGATGTGGCTGGAGATCGACACCTACGAGCACAACGCGCTCGCCGCGCTGCGCGCCTCGACCTCGACGCCCATTGCGTCGCTCGAAGCCATTCTGGGCCGTCGCGCGCTGCGGCCGTTCCTCGATGCACAATCGGTGGACGTCGCCATCGTCGATGTCGTGTTCAACGGAATGATGGAGGCTGTGAAGATGGCCGCCATGCTCGATTCCTACGAAGTCAACGTCGCCGCGCACAATTCGCACGGGCCGCTGGGATCGCTGATGAGCGCGCATTTCTGCGCTGTGATCCCGAACTTCCGTGTGCTCGAATACGACGACGATGAAATTCCGTGGCGCAAGCAATTGCTGACGCACGCCAACACCGTGAAAGACGGTCACTTCGTCGTGCCGGATCGTCCCGGCTGGGGCGCAGACCTCGACGAAGAAGTCGCACGCGCGCACCCGGCGAAGATTTGAAGCGTCTTCGTCATTACGAGGAGCGAAGCGGCGAAGCAATCCAGCACACAGCGTGTGAATTGCTTCGCTTCGCCCGCAATGATGGGCTTCGCCTCAGAACAAATCCTTCAAGATCTTGGTCCACTTCGGCATCTGGCTTTCGAGCTGTTCGGGCGTGAAGTAGATCGCCTCGAACGTGCCGCTGTCTGGCAGAAGTTCCGGCGTCTTCGGCGGAACGTCCGGATCGACCGTCATATAGTCGGCGTCGCGGAACACAGCCTGTCCGTCCTTCGACGTCATGAAGTCGGCGAACAGCTTGCCGGCGTTGGGATGCGGCGCTTCGCGCGTCACCGAGAACACAAGCGAATAGCGCATCGACTTTTCAAGCGGCTGCCAGTCGCTCGGCGCGCCCTGACTGGCGCTGATGAAGGCATGGTTGTTGAAGATCTGCAGGCCGATCGCGTATTCGCCAGCGATCACCTGATCCAGCACCTGCCGCGCCGCCTGCTGCAGGCCAGTCACCTTCTGCGTCGACAGCTTGCGCAGATAATCCATGCCCTTTTCTTCGCCCATGGCGGACAGCACCGTGCCGACGAAACCGGGGCCGGAAGACTGGCCGGGCTGCGAATTCCACACCATGCGGCCCTTCCATTTTTCGTCGAGGAGGTCCGCAAAGGTCTTCGGCTGCGTGCCCTTGGGCACGAGATTGGTGTTGTAGCCAATGGTGATGACGTTGCCGCTCGCGGCGGTCCAGTAGCCTTCGGGATCGGAGAACTGCTTCGGCAGCGTCTTTGCGGCGTCGGGCTGCCATTTCATCGGAATGTTCTGCGCCTTCATGGCGAGCGAGATCGACGTGCTGTCATAGACATCAGCCTGCATCTTGCCGGCCTTGGCTTCGTTCGAGAGCCGCAGCGCAACCTGAAGCGAATCCGCTCGCGTCAGGTTCACCTTCATTCCGTATTTCTTCTCGAAGGCGATCGCAGCGGGTCGCGCCAGCTGATCGACGATCTGCGTCGTGTACCAGGTGACGGAGCCCTCCTTCTTCGCGGCTTCGATCAGCGCCGCGTCGGCGGCCAGCGCCGCAGGCGACGCCAAAGTCATGCCAATGCCGAGCGCGAACGCGTTCGTGCGTTTCATGTCGTCCTCCCTGTGTCGCGCCGGATGTTTCCGGTCGCGGTCTTACATCGCGCTGTCGCGCCGAATCACTCGCCGAGTTTGCCGACGATCGTCACCGTCTTGTCGATGATCTCGCGCGGCGTCGACATGATGCGGTTCACGACAGCCGAGACAGCTTCGCCCGTGAGCGGATGCACCGCAAATCCGGCGCGCTTCGCCTCGTCGAGAAACTCGGGATCTTTCATCATCGTATCGAAAGCGCGGCGAAGCGCTTCCAGCCGTTCCGGCGGCACGCCCGGCGTCGTCAGCACGGGGCGGCCGAGCTCCACATTGGAATTGTAGAACGACACGATCTGCCGCTGCTCGTCGGTCTTCATCAGCGATTGCACCGATGGCGCGCCGGAGCCCGGCAACGGGTCCTTCTCGAGATTGAACAGCACGCGTAGCTTGCCCTGCGCGATCCAGCCCGGCCGCGTCGACTCGATCGCCGAGACCGTCTGGCAGATGCCCTCGACTTCGCCGCGCTCCATCGCGAGCATGACTTCCGGCCCGCCCGCGTAACCTTCCACGAGTTTCAGCTTCGCGCCGAGTAGCGCGTTGAGCAGAACAGGCGTCGTGCTGACGGCGGAACCCGCGCCGGTGCCGCCGACGACAAGCTCGTACTTCGTCAGATCCTCGGCGTTCTTGACCTTCGAGCGTTCCGCGGCGACGCAGACGCGGTTGGTGAGTTCGGGGCTGCCGAGCCAGCCGAACTCTAGCGACTTGAATTTCACCGTCGACGCGCGCAGCACGTCCTGCGTCGGCATGTCCCGGCTCACCATGGCGATGACCGTGCCGTCGCGCGGCGAGTTGTTGTAGAGGTAATTCGTGGCGACCAGATTGCCGCCGCCTGGCATCGAACGCACGATGAAGCCGGGGCTTCCCGGTATATGCCTGCCCATGTGCCGGCCGAGCAGGCGCGCCCATTGATCGTAGACGCTGCCGGGGCTGCCGCCGATCAGGAATTCGAGCGTCTTCCCCTTGTAGAACTCGGCCAGCGATGGCGATTGCGCGTTCGCGTTCGCGACGCCCAGAGACACCAACATCGCCGCAAGAGCGCCTGTCCGGCCAAACTTCATCGTTTCCCCCAATGTCTTGCGCTTCGGGTAATCGCACGCTGCGCATGTTCCGACGATCTTGCCGTCATTCGCGTGCGCGCACAAGCGCGCCCGCGCATCTTGTGCCGGGACCGAAAGGGCGACACTATCGGCTTCAACGCAGCCATGAACG
>CANJEY010000141.1 GCA_947472615.1 Beijerinckiaceae bacterium | reverse complement strand
TCCGCGCGCAGGGCCGGATCGCAGAGATAGGCGAAGTTCACTTCGTCGATCTGCAGATAACGGCAGCCGGCGCTCACGAGCCCGGCGAATTCCTCGCGATAGACGCGCGCCAGATCGGCGTAGAAGCCGTCCATGTCCGGATAGGCTGTGGTGTCGATGGCGTCGCGGCCGCCGCGGAAGTGAACGACGGTCGGCGAGGGCAGGGTGACTTTCGCGGTCTGGCTCGCATCCTTGATGGAAGCGAGGAACGCGAAGTCTTCCACGAAGATCGGCGCGGGACGCGACAGCTTGCCGACAACGGCCAGCGAGGGCGGAGCGCGGTCGCGTGTGCCGTCCTTCGAATGGAACTTGACGCGGATCTTCGACGGCGTCCGGGCGATGTTGGCTATCTTGAGCAGGAAGTCGGTCTGCCACGACTGGCGATTGAACTCGCCGTCGGTAACGACCTTCAGGCCGATGTTCTTCTGGATCTGAACGACTTCGCGAATGCAGTCGTGCTGGATGCGCAGCAGCTCGTCGCGCGTCACCTGACCGCCTTCATGTCCGAGGCGGGCCGCCACGAGCTTCTCGGGCCGAATGAGACTGCCGACGTGATCGGCGCGGAACGGCGGCTTGGTGCGGGCGGTCATAGGCTCTCCAATGTGTTTTCTGTCGCGGCCGGACTTGCCCGATGCGACACGGGTTTGCAAGGCGGCGAAGCGCGCGTTTTGCGCGCGCTTCAGGTTGGGATCACGCCCACAACTGCTTCGTGGCGATGCGCGCGCCTTCGGCGAGCGCTTCGAATTTCGCCCACATGATGCTGGGGTGGACGCGACGCAGCAGTGGCCCCTGCGCAAAGCCGCAGTCGGTGCTGGCGATGACGTTTTCGCGGCCGACGAGCTTCGCCAGACGCGTGACGCGTTCGGCGACGAGTTCGGGATGTTCGACCACGTTCGTGGCGTGGCTGATGACGCCCGGCGCGAGAATGCGGCCTTTCGGCAGCTTCACGCGCTCCCACACCTTCCACTCGTGCTCGTGGCGCGGATTTGCGCCCTCGATCACCAGCGCGCCGGCCTTCACGCGCAGGATTTCGTTGACGATTTTTTCGAGCGGCACATCCGACGTGTGCGGACCCGGCCAGCTGCCCCAGCAGACGTGATAGCGAATCCGGTCTTCCGGAATCCCCTCGATCGAGTGATTGATCAGATCGACCATGCGGCCGAGCCATTTCATGTAATCGTCGAAGTTTGCGGGCGGCACCATGCGGTCATAGGTGACGGCGGCGCGCGCGTCGTCGAGCTGGATCACGAAACCGGCGTCGACGATCATTTTATATTCGTCGCGCATGGCCTCCGCGATGGCGGCGGAGCAGTCTTCCTCGGTCTTGTAATATTCGTTCTTGCGATCCGGGATAACGCTGGAGATCGCCGCGACTGGCAAGAAGGCTTCCGCGACCGAAACGTTCTTCAGCGCGGCCTTGAAGTTGTCGATGTCGCGCTGGACCTCGTCTTGCCCCGTGTACGCAATCGGGCCGACGCAGATGGAATCGGTGGTCGTGTTCGGCGGATCGGCGGCGTCCATCTCGGTGTAGAAGGCGGCGAACTTGGTGCGGTCCGCGCCGCGGTTGAATGGGTTCGCGTCACGCGACGTCACCGGCCGGCGCTCGAAGCCGCTGAGGCGATCGAGCGCGTATTGCGACCAGCTGATGCCCTTGCCGAACTCGCCGTCGCTGGGAATGTCGATGCCGGCGTCGGCCTGCTTCTTGACTACATCGGCGACGGATGACGTCAGGCAGGCCAGATAGGCATCCTTGTCAAACGGCTTGCCGCCCTGCTTGGCGCGGATGAAATCCTTGAGCGGCTCGGGGCGGATCAGGCTGCCGACGTGCGAGGTGAGAATGCGGTCCGTGCTGTGTTTCATGTCGTGTCGCTTGATCGAGGATTGGCGGCCTTAGTGCGCCAGATAGCCGACCGCTAGCATGGCAGCGCCGCACGAACAATCGCGAAGGGCATATAAAACAGGGCTTTTGTCGAAAGTGGGCAAGGCGCGGGACGTAACCCTCAGCTTTCTGTTTCGCCGGACGGGCCTTGATCGAGCGCCGCGAGTCTGTATGGCTTGGCCGCGATAAGTCCGCGTCTGGCGGGCCTGAACGGGCGGAGTTTCCATGGAGCGGCGAGGGGCCGCGATCGCGATCGACGGTCTGCGCAAGGAATACGCCAGCGCGGGCGGAGTCACGGTCGCGATCGACAATGTCGACCTGAAAATTGCCCCCGGCGAGTTCGTGTGCATCGTCGGGCCGAGCGGCTGCGGCAAATCTACACTGCTGCGCATTCTGGCGGGGCTTGAAACGCAGTCGGGCGGCGTGCTGTCGGTGGAAGCCGCCGGCTGGGCCGTGCAGAACGCCATGGTGTTTCAGGAGAGCGGCCTGTTTCCATGGATGACGGTGGAGACGAACGTCGGCTTCGGGCTGATGACGCGCGGCGTCGCCCGCAGCGAGATCGACGCGCGGGTCGATGGCGCGCTGAAGCTCGTCGGCCTGACGAAATTTCGCCGGCACTATCCGCACCAGCTCTCAGGCGGCATGCGCCAGCGCGGCGCGATCGCGCGCGCCTTCGTCACCGATCCGGCGATTCTGCTGATGGACGAACCGTTCGCGGCGCTCGACGCCCAGAACAGGGCGATCCTGCAGGCCGAGCTTGTGCGCATCTGGGAAGAAACGCGCAAGACCGTCGTGTACATCACGCATTCGATCGACGAGGCGCTGATGCTGGGCGATCGCACGGTGATCATGACGGCGCATCCCGGCCGCATCAAACGTATCGTCGATGTGCCGTTTGCGCGTCCGCGCGACGTGATGGCGCTGTCGGGGACGCCTGAATTTGGCGCGCTGAAACTCGACATCTGGCGCGTGCTCGAAGAAGAAGTGATGCGCGCCCGCGAGGAGTTCGACCTGTGACCCGCGCCGCGAAATTCGCCGACAAGCTGCTCTATCTCGTGTCGCCCGCGCTGCTGCTCGGTCTGTGGCAGGCGCTGCTGATGATGGGCTACGGCGACCGCCGTTTCATTCCGGCGCCAACCGATATCTTCTGGCGTTTTATTTCTGTGGTGTCGACGGGGGAACTCGAGCAGCATGTGGCGGTGACGCTGTGGCGGACTTTCGCTGGCTATTTTATCGGCGCGATTCCCGGCATCGCGGTCGGCCTGTTGATGGCGATGTTCCGGCCGGTAAGAATTTTCTTCGATCCGCTGATCGCGATGCTGTTTCCGATTCCGAAAGTCGCCCTGATGCCGCTGCTGCTGCTGGCGTTCGGCTTCGGCGACGCGTCGAAGATCGCGCTCGTGGCGACCGGCGTGTTCTTTCCCGTCGTGGTGAACACCTATGCGGGCGCGGCGAACATCGACAGGATTTACTGGGACGTGGCGAAGAACTATGGCGCGTCGCAATGGATCGTGTTTAGCCGCATCGTGCTGTTCGGCGCTATGCCGATGATCTTCGCGGGCCTCCGCATCGCGCTGGCGGTCGCGTTCATCGTGTTGATCGCCTCGGAATTCGTGGCGACGAAGACAGGCCTTGGCTTCCTGATCTGGAATTCGTGGCAATTGATGGAAGTCGATTTCATGTTCGCCGGCATCGTGACGATCGGCCTGCTGGGGCTGATCTTCTCGGTCGTGTTCGACTGGATCGAAAAGCGCGCGGTGCCGTGGAAGCTGCGTGATCGTGGCTAATCTCATCGGTTCCCCTCGCGGTTCGAGACGCGCCCGATGGGCGCTCCTCACCGTGAGGGAACCTCGTCGATGCAAAGCGAGCGCAACCAAGCCTTCATCCTGAGGAACGGCCGAAGGCTGTGTCTCGAAGGACGAAGGCGAACGCAAGGGCTCAGGCGTTCAGCCGCCGATCTTCCAGGCTGCAGGCTCTTCCGCGTCGATCAGCACGAAGGCGACGCGGCAATTGGCGTTGCTGTTGTTCACCCAGGCATGGTTCGTGCCCTGCTGCACCATGACGTCTCCCGCCTTCATGTGCACGGAGGAATCATCCAGCAGCATGTCGATCTCGCCTTCGAGCACGATGGCGTAGTCGACGCTGCGGGTGCGGTGCATCATGGCGTGGCGGGCGGGGCCGGCGTGCGCGTCGGACGCGAGGCCCATTTCCTTCTTCATCGCCTCGTTGTCGATCACGGCGTTCGGATCGACGGGCGGGAAGTCAACGACGCGCAGAACCGAGCCCATCGGCGGCGGCGCGACGCTTGACTCGCGGTCGGCGCGGTCGGCCGAGCCTGCGATGTTCGCGGGCGTCTCGTCGGTCGCCCACACCAGCGTCGAGGTCAGGCCTGTGGCGGTGCGCAGCTTCGCGTTGGGCGCGGCCGTGTCCATCAGCACGACGGCCTTGCCGGTCGCGTCGTGGCCGGTGACGATGCGGCGGACCGGTTTGATCGCCATGTCAGCCGAGCGCCAGCGTGGCTTCGTCGAACAATTCCTCGACCGCAAATTTGCGGGTGATCAGTTTCTGCTCGAGCGAATACTGGATGGCGAGTTCGAGCGGCTTGCGCAGCGCCTCCATGCCGAAGGGCAGGGGATCGATTCCATCGGCCGGGGCCGGCGCGGCGGCCTTGCTGGCGCTGAGCATGCGATAAAGTTCGCGCACCGCGTCCGGCCTTTGCTTCGCCAGCTCACGCTTGATAGTGAAGATGTGGTTCACCGTCACGGCGTGATACTTGTCCCAGAATGCGCGGCCGGCGCCCTTCACGTCCGGCACGATAGTCTTGATCTGCGGAAGCTTGATCACGTCGTAGCCGGGGATCGCGGCGTCGAGATCACCGTCGAGCAGCATCTGATCCAGCGTTTTCGATCCGGCTGGCGCGCGCACGACGAAATCCGGGTCCTTGTATTCGGCCGGGTGCGGGTCGTCCCAGCACACCCAAGTGATCTTCGACAGATCGACGCCGTAATCGTGCTGCAGATGCGCCCGCAGCCACATGGCGGTCGTCTGCGTCCAGGCGCGGATTCCGACGCGCTTGCCCTCGAGATCCTTCGGGGTCATCGGCGGGCGCTTGTCGGAATTATAAACCAGCAGATAGTGCTGGAAGCGGCCCACCATGGTGGCGGGGATCAGGCACAGCGGCTTGCCGAACTCGAGGGCCTGCAGAAAGGTCACGATGGCGAGTTCCCCGCCATCGAACTTGCCCTCGCGAACCATGGGCTTGAAGCCCTGGTTCGCGGTCTTGGGGCCGGCATAGTCGAGCGTGACGAGGTCGGATTTGACCTCGCCCGCCTTGAGGGCGCGCACGAGTTCGGAGTCCGCGAGGTTGACCGCGAGCGTGATGGGTCCGGACGCCGGATAACTCATGCGCATTCCCCTCAGCGGCCGACGAGCTTCATGGCCTTGTCGAGCTTGCCGTAGCTCTTCGGGGCCGAGCACATCAGGAAGCGGAAGCCTTCGCCGATCACGCGCTCCATGTTGTCCATCTCGACGTGCGGATGGCCGACGACGACGTTGTGCTTCTTGCAGGTGGCCACGACCTGCGCCATGTGCTCGAGGACGACGGGGTGTTCGTACTGGCGGGGCACGCCGAGTTCCTGCGACAGGTCGCCTTCACCGATCAGTACGGCGCCGATGCCGGGAACGTTCTTCAGCATGTCGTCGAGATTGGCGACGCCGGCGGTGTCCTCGATTTGGATGATGACGAAGATTTCGCCGTGCGGGGCGAGCGGCCACACGTCGGCGCGCGCGTAATATTCAGGCTGCGAGACGCCCCAGTAACGGGCGGCCACTACCGGGCCGTCGCCGCGGATGCCGGCCGGCTCGTAGAGCGGCGCGGATTTCAGGCGCGGATAACGGCAGGCCGCGACGGCGTTGTAAGCCTCTTCGACGGTCGAGATATGCGGCCAGACGACGCCGTAGCAGCCGGCGTCCAGCGCCTGCTTGGCGAGGAACTGGTTCTTCTCGACGCCGTTGGCCGGAATGCGCGCGAAGGGGGCACAGGACGGCACGACGCCGTTCTTGGCGACCTGACCGCGCAGGACCATGTACTGCAGCGTGTCGCGCAGGTTCTTCGGATCCCACGGCAGATGTTCGCCTTCGTAGACGACGCTGTCGTACTTCGACTGAGCCAGTTCAATGGCGTTGTCCATCGTGGCCGGCGAGAAGGTCGAGAACGCGCATTTGCCCGATTCAAGGGCCTTGATGACGGGATTGAGACGGGGAAGTTCGGCCATTTCGGCTCCTGACTATGGTTTGAAGTGGAAAGGCGCCCGCTGACGGGCGCCTCTGTTTTTCGGCCAAAATGGCTTACTTGCCGCGCTTCTTCAGGATCTTGTCGAGAAGCGGATAGCACCGGCGCGCATTGGCTTCGAAGATCTTGTGGCGTTCGCTCTCGCTGAGGAACGTGCACTGATCGACGTATTTCTTGGTATCGTCGTAATAGTCGCCGGTCGTCGGATCGATGCCCTGCACGGCGCCGACCATTTCCGACGCGAACAGGATCTGGTCGATCGGGATGACCTTGGTGAGCAGTTCGATGCCGGGCGTGTGATACACGCAGGTGTCGAAGTACACGTTCTTCATCAGGTATTCGACCAGCGGCGGCTTGCCCATGTTCAGGCACAGGCCGCGATAGCGTCCCCAGTGATAGGGCACCGCGCCGCCGCCGTGCGGGATCACCATCTTCAGCGTCGGGAAATCCTTGAACAGATTGCCCTGGATCAACTGCATGAACACCGTTGTGTCGCCGTTGATGTAATGCGCGCCGGTGTGATGGAAGTTCGGGTTACACGAGCCCGACACGTGGATCATGGCCGGCATGTCGAGTTCGACGAGCTTCTCGTAAACCGGGTACCAGTACTTGTCGATCATCGGCGGGTCGGTCCACATGCCGCCCGACGGATCCGGGTTCAGGTTCACGCCGATGAAGTCCATGTCGTAGAGGCGCTGGATTTCGTCGAGGCAATTCTTCGGCGAAACGCCCGGATACTGCGGCAGCTGGCCGACGCCGATGAAGTTGTTCGGCAGCAGCGTGCAGATGCGGTGGATCATGTCGTTCGACATGCGCGTCCACACCTTGCCGGTCTCCTCGGTGCCGACGTGATGGGCCATGCCCATGGCGCGCGGCGAGAACACGGTGAGATCGGAGCCGCGGTCCTTCTGGAACGTCAACTGCTTCTCGACCGATGCGATGATCTGCTCGTCGGAGAGGCCGAGATCGGTGGTGGTCGGCCGGCGGTTCGGGTCGACGATGCCCGCGAGCTGCTTGTCGCGGAACGTATGCATGGCGGCCGGCTCGGTCGTGTAATGGCCGTGGATGTCGATGATCATGTCTGCGTTTGCCTCTCTTGCGTGAAGTTTGGGTTCGGCTGTGGGCCTATACTAGCCCTTCGTATGAGCCGCCGTCGAGTTGCAGGTTCTGGGCGGTCATGAATCCTGATTGTGCGCTGCACAAGAATGCGCAGGTGTCGCCGAACTCTTCCGGCGTGCCGAAGCGTTTGGCGGGCAGGGAGTCTGCGATCTGGCGGCGCGCTTCTCCCATGGTGATGCCCTGCGCCTTCATCATCCGCTCGGCCATGAAGCGCTGGCGGTCGGTGTCGATGCGCTCGGGCATCATGTTGTTGATGGTGACGTTGTCGACGATCACGTCCCGCGCCACGGATTTGGAGATGCCCATCAGGGCCGTGCGGGCGGCGGTCGACAGGCCCATGTCGGAAAAGCGCGGCGACTTCACCATGGCCGACAGGATGTTGACGACGCGGCCGAACTTGCGGGCCCTCATGCCGGGCAGCAGCGCGCGGATCAGGAACACAGCGGGCAGCATGTTGGCGTTGAGCGCCGAATCCCATTCGGCCGGTCCCCAGTCGAGGAATTTGCCGGGCGGCGGGCCTGCGTTGTTGTTGACGAGAATGTCGGCGTCGGGGCAGGCGGCGACGAGTTTGGCGCGGCCCTCCTCGGTGGTGATGTCGGCGCGGACGGCGGTGACCTTGGCGCCGGTGGCGGCGCGGATTTCGACGGCGGCGGCTTCCAGACGGGCGGGATCGAGACCGTTGATGACGACTTCGCAGCCTTCCCGGGCGAGGGACATGGCGCAGGCCTTGCCGAGACCGCGCGACGATGCGCAGACGATAGCCTTGCGGCCCTTCAGTCCCAGATCCATGCAGCGTCCCCCGATGACGGGGCTCTCATACCATACCGGCCGCGCGCGGGAATGCCGGAGGGACGAAAATTTTCGAAGGATTTCTGCTCTGGCGGGACCATCGGCCGCACGCGATCTTCAATTGACGCGCTTGGCGGCCCGTGCCATGCGGCTGGAAATTCAGATCAAATGCGGGACGGAACATGAAAGTCTGCCGGTTCGACGGCGATCGGCTGGGCGTGGTGGAGGCCGGGATGGTCCGCGACGTCACCTCCGTCCTCGATGCGCTGCCGCCGCAGCGCTGGCCCGCCCCCCACGGCGATCAGGTCATCGCCAACCTTCCGATGCTTGCGCAGCTGATGCGTGAAGCCGCGAAGCAACCCGGGGCGAAGGCCATCCCGCTGGCGGACGTGCGGTTCAACAGCCCCGTCGCCAACCCGACGCACATCATCGCCGCGCCGCTGAACTATCCGCTGCATGTGCAGGAGTCCCACGACCCGGCGATCAACCACGGCGTCCACATGCCGACGCACGAGGGGTTCGACACGCCGATCGACAAGTTCGGCCTGTTCCTCAAGTCGCACACAGGCCTTGTCGGGCCGGGCAACGGGATCGACCTGCACTGGCCGGGCCGGCGCAACGACCACGAGGTCGAGCTAGCGGTGGTGATCGGCAAGGGCGGAAAGCGCATCGCGCGCGAGGACGCCATGGGCCATGTGGCAGGCTATTCGATCGGCCTCGACATCACCGTGCGGGGGCCGGAAGATCGCAGCTTCCGCAAATCGGCTGATTCCTATGCGGTGCTTGGTCCGTGGCTGGTGACGGCGGATGAGATCCCCAATCCGGGCTCGCTCGACCTCAGCCTGACGGTCGACGGCCAGCCGCGCCAGCGCTCAAACACGAAGCATCTGATCGTCGATATTCCCGACCTGATCCGCCGCGCCTCGGCAGTCTATGCGCTGTATCCGGGCGACATCATCATGACCGGCACGCCGGATGGCGTCGGCGAAATTCCGTCAGGCTGCACCATCCATGCGTGGATCGAGCGCATCGGCGACATGCAGGTCGCGGTTCGCTGAGGGAAGGGGGCCCCGCCCGCGACTATTGCTGAATTTGGGGAAACGCCCCTCGTCTTTCGAGACGCGCCCAATGGGCGCTCCTCGCCACGAGGGGCGATCTCGCAATCAGTACCCGTAGGTCAGCGTCGGCTGATAAGTCGTCACCGGCCGCAGATGCGTCACCACCTGCTGAACCTGCACCGGCTGGTAGCTGGTTACGGCCTGATAGGTCGTCACCGGCACGATGCGGGTAACGGGCTGCGCCACCGTGACGGTGCGCACATGCGACACCGGCTGATAGGAGACGGTCGGCTGATACGTCACGCGCGCGACGGGCGCGGGATAGTAATAGCTCACCGTCGGCGGCGCGTAATAGGTGCGCACCGGAACCGCGTGCGAGCGGTGATGATGATGGTGGTGCGCGCCGAAGCTGGTCGATTAGTAGCCAGCCGGATTGCATGGAAACAGATTGGTTCCGTAGCAGGCGGCGGCTGCGGGCGTGGAGATAAGCGGAATCGCGCCCAGGGCCAAAGCCCCGAACACGCCGGAGAGCAACAATTTATGGGAATGCATGCGACGATCCTCTGTCGGTAGGTACGCTCCGACAGCGCCGCCGCACACTGTCGGTTAATAAAATATTACGAACAGAGCGATTGTCAAACGCGGGCGTCGCAAAGGGTAAATTTGGCGGCGTGGTTGAGAGGCGTTGCGGCAAATGCATAATATTTGACCAAGCCGACGGCGCCCAACGTGCGCGCCGGTTTGCAAAAAGTCTCGGTCGCTCAAAAGCTTATCATGCACGCGCTGACCCTGACGCCGTCGAAGAGGGTTTGGCCGCCCGCCATTCCGGGCGTGTCGCCATTCAAGCGATGGAAAATTGTCCAAACTAATTTGTCGCCAATGCACACATCCTTTGAGGGCGCGATGACGGCGAAGACGTTTGGAAAACGGGG
>CANJEY010000140.1 GCA_947472615.1 Beijerinckiaceae bacterium | reverse complement strand
GATGATCACATCGTCGCGTTCGAGCAGCGCGCGCGTCGCCGAGTGGCGCATGCGGTCGATCTGCTCGTTGATGGAGGATTCCTTCTCGATGTAGGTGTCGGTGCGCGGCACATAGGCTTCGGGCTGATAATAATCGTAGTATGAAACGAAGTACTCGACAGCATTATGAGGAAAAAAGCTCCTAAATTCACCGTATAATTGAGCTGCTAGCGTTTTATTTGGAGCCAATACCAAGGCCGGACGATTTGTTCTTGAAATGACTTGCGCCATCGTGAACGTTTTGCCGGAACCGGTGACGCCGAGCAGTACCTGATCGCGCTCCTCCGCCTCCACGCCAGCCACCAGTTCTGTGATCGCCACCGGCTGGTCGCCCGCCGGCTCATAGTCCGACACGAGTTCGAACCGACGGCCGCCTTCGGACTTCTCGGGCCGCTCCGGCCGGTGTGGCGTCCAGGGCTTCTGGGCGCGCAAATTCGGATCGCCGCGCTCCAGCAAATCCTTGAGCGATTCCACCGTCGCGGTGGCGCCTGTGAGCCCTTCACGCTGTTGGCGCGCGCGACGAGGCGGATCGCTCGGCAAAGCGATGCCGAGCTCCTTCGCCAGTTTCGGATCGAGTTCGGCGATGTCGGCGGCCTCGAAAGCCGCCTGCGGGCTTTCACCGAAGCCACGTCGCTGTTCGTTCAACGCCGGATTGAGCAGCGCCGCCAGATGTTCGTCGAGAGGCGTTACGTCCGGGCGGGAGGCTTTAGCGCGCGTCGGGCGGGCGGGTTTGCGGGGCGGCTTGGACATCCGGCCAATATGGGGCGAATCGCGCCCCGGCAAAAGGCGTGAGCCACGATTTCGGCACCGGAACCGCCGCATCCGCGCCAGCAATGCGCGCGAATGTGGTAAGGTTTCACTTGTATCGAAAGCACGCGCGCCCAATTCTTGCAGCGCGACTTCGAATTGTTACGATGCGTTCGGCAGGAGATTCTTCAGATGCTCAAATGGTCGATCGCAACCGTCAGCATGGGCGGCACGCTGGAGGCGAAGCTCGCCGCCGCCGCGCGCGCCGGATTCCGGGCGATCGAAATCTTCGAGAACGACCTGACGTTCTTTTCCGGCCGTCCTGCGGACGTGAAAGCGATGGCGCAGAACCTCGGCGTCGAAATCATCGCCCTGCAGCCGATGCGCGATTTCGAAGCCATGCCGGAGCCGCAGCGCAGCCGCAATTTCGAGCGAGCCAAGCGCAAGTTCGATCTGATGCAGGAGCTTGGCACCTCGATGCTGTGCGTTTGTTCGAGCGTGGCCGAGGAAGCGATCGACGATCCGGCGCGCGCCGCCGCCGACCTCGGCGCGCTGGCCGATCTGGCGGCCCAGCGCGGCATGCGCATCGGCTACGAGGCGCTAGCGTGGGGACGCCACGTCAAGGACTGGATGGACGCCTGGAAGATCGTCGACCTCGCCGACCGCCCCAACCTCGGAATCGTGCTCGATTCTTTTCACATCTGCGCTCGCAAGAACCCGCTGGAGCCGATCGCGAACCTTCGTCCGGATCGCATCGCGCTCGTGCAGATTTCCGATGCGCCCAACGTGGTGATGGACGTCATCTCGATGAGCCGACATCACCGTTGCTTCCCCGGACAGGGCGATTTTCCGCTCGTCGATTATCTGGACGCCGTGGTGCATTCGGGCTACCGGGGCCACATCTCGCTCGAAGTCTTCAACGACCAGTTCCGCGGCGCGCCAGCGACCGCAGTCGCGCGAGACGGCATGCGGTCGCTGCTGGCGGCGGCTGAAAAACTCGAGGCGCAACGCGAACGCAAGGCGCTGCCGAAGCTCAATCTGGGATCGACGTTGCCGCCGGTGGCGCATATCGACGGCATCGAATTCATCGAATTCGCCACCAGCGACAAGGAATCCAGCGCACTCTTGGCTCTGCTCGACGGACTCGGCTTTCGACGCGTCGCCCGGCATCGCTCCAAGGACGTCGACCTGTTCCGGCAGAACGACATCAACATCGTGGTCAATCGCGAGCAGGAGGGATTTTCGCATTCGTTCTATCTCGTGCACGGAACGTCGGTGTGCGCTCTGACGCTGCGCTTCGACAATGCGAAACAGGCGCTAGAACGCGCCAATGCGCTGGCCGCCACGACGTATTTCGGCCGCGTGGGGCCGGGAGAAGCCGTGATTCCGGCGGTGGGCGGCGTCGAGAATAGCCTCATCTATTTCATCGACCGGCTGCCGAAAGGCCGCAGCAACTGGGATCAGGATTTCATTTTCGAATCGCCGCCGGATGCGACCGGCGCGCTGGCCCGGATCGACCATCTGTCGAACGTCGTGCGGCGGTCTGAATTCCTGTCATGGATCCTGTTTTACAAATCGGTGCTCGGCTTCCGCGACGAGCCGCAAGTGGAACTCGCAGATCCGTACGGAGCCTTCTTCAGCCGCGTCATTCGTTCGGACGACGGCGCCGTGCGCATCCCGCTGAACATTGCCGAAGGCGGATCGACAGGCGTGTCGCGCTTCATCGATTCATCGGGCGGCGGAGGCATCCAGCAGATCGCGCTATCGACGAGCGACCTGTTCGGATTCGTCGAGAGGGCCCGTGGAAAGGGCGTCAAATTCCTCGACATCCCGGACAATTATTACGACGACATCGAGGCGCGTTACGATCTGCCGCCCGACACGCTGGCCCGCATCCGCGACCTGAAGATTCTATACGACCGCAGCTCGACGGGCGAGTTCTTCCACATCTACACGTCGATGTTCGAGGACCGATTCTTCTTCGAAATCCTCGAACGTCGAAACTACGACCTGTTCGGCGCGGCGAACACCCCGATCCGTCTCGCGGCGCAGACGCACGAGCAGGACGTCGCGCTTCAGCAGAAGGCCATGTTCGACTTCTGATTGCGGGTCAATCGTTGCCGTAGTGTCGCTCGGCGGGCTTGAGCGACACATCGAAACGCGCCGCGACCGCATCGCCATCGTCTTCAAACGCCGTGCCAAGCGGCCGCGACATGCGGCGCAGCCACTCGACCGTCGATGCGCCTTCCCTGAGATCGACGACGCGCGGCCGGTGGATGGAATCGGTGAGTGGACGCACACGCGTTGTGCCGAGTCCCTTCGATGCAATCTCCACTTCGAGCGCGATGCTTTCGTCAGAAAAGTGATGGGATTTCATGTCGAAGCCGCATTGCGCCAGCGAATAGGCAATCGTCTTGCCCTTGTAGATCTCGATCGGCTGGATCGTGTGCGGGTGATGCCCGACGACAAGGTCGGCGCCGGCATCAATGGCCGCATGTCCGACGTCGACCTGATAGCCGATCAGGTGTTGATGCCCCATGCTGACGCCCCAGTGGAACGACACGATCACCACATCAGCCAATTGACGCGCACGTTCGATGTCCGAGACCATCCGGGCGAGATGCGCAGGCCGCGCTTTCGTTTCGCAGACAAGCGGCGAGCCCGGTACTTCGTGCAGGCGCGTCGGAATGCGATAATTGGATTCGATCTTGATCGCCGCCATGCCGGTGCGGGTTTCCGTCGCATCCATGCCGGGCGTGAACACCGAGGTATAGGCCAGAAAGGCGAAACGCTGCCCACCCCATTCGACGACCGCGGGCCGGTGCGCCTCCTCCGCATTCCGCCCACCGCCGCAATGCGCGATCCCGGCGCGATCCAGCACTTCGATCGTCTGCATCATGCCATTCGGGCCGAAGTTCATCAGGTGATTGTTGGCGAGGCAGACCACGTTGAAGCCCGGAACCGTATAGGTTCCGATGAGATCAGGCCGCGACTTCACCACACGGCCAGCCTTGCCGGGCCAGGGTTCGCCGCGGTCCGTCAACGGCCATTCGCAATTGGCGAACGCAATGGCGGAGGCGCGCGTGTAAGGCGCGAGCAGATCGAACATCTTCGCCGGATCGGCCGTCTCGGTCGCCACGTCGCCAACGAGAACGATGCGGGGAATGGCGTCGGGGCCGCGCGCGACAGACATATGGAACCTCAGCGTTTGCGGGTGAAAGCGGAATCGAACAGGCGCGTCCATTCCTCGTATTCGTCGAAGAAATTCGGACGCTGCGCGAAATAGATCTTCTGCGTCGGGGCGTCGGGGCTCTTCATGTCGCGCCGGGCGGAATCGTAGCCGATCTGTCGATACATCTCCTGCGCTTCATTGGAGAGCAGGAAGTCGATCATCAGCATCATCGCGTGCGGATGCGGCGCGCGCACCGTGATGGCGACGACGGAATCTGTCACCGCGACCGGCCCGGGCGCGACCCATGCGACCTTGCCGCCACTACGCTGGCTTTCGATGAAGTGCGCGTTGGAGGCGCGCGCCGAAACCGGAACTTCGCCCGACACTGTGAGGTTTGCGACGGCGCGGCTGGTGATGCTGTAGACGCGCATGTCGTTGGCGGCGATCTTTCGCAGAATGTCGCGTCCATATTCCTGTACGAGAATCGCCGTCCAGTGCGCAGTGACGGAGGCCGAACCCGAAATGCCCAGTTTGCCCTTGAAATAGGGATCGGCGAGGTCGCCCCATGTCTTCGGCGCGCGCTCGGGCGCAATAAGGTCCGTATTGTAGCCGATGCCCCCATAGGATTCGCGCACAGAGATCCAGCGCTTCTGCGGATCGATGGACGCAGGTTCGTAGTTTTCGGCCTCCGGCGAATGGAACGGTTGCAGCACGCCCTGTTCGCGCGCCTGCACAAGTCCTTCGGACGCCAGTTCGAAGCCGTCCGCCTGATAGAGTCCCGCCGTATATTCTTCGAGAATGCGACGCGTCACGTCGGCGTTGTCGCCGCGCAGAAGCTCCAGCCGGATGAATGGATATTTCGCCGTGAACCGATCCATCAGGGGCTTTGTCTGCGTGCCAGTCGTGTAGAGCAGCAGCGCGCCTTCGCGCTTCGCGCCTGCCTCCAGAACCATCTGGCGATCCGCGCCAGCGTAGAGCGCGATTTCGGCGACGGTCGAGGGCGCGGCCTGTGCGCTGCCGGCGAACGCCGTCAAGGCATACAAGAAGCCCGCGAGCGCGACGGTGCGCGCGCTTTCGCCCGGACCTTGCGGCCTCTCCATGCGCTCCTCCCTGTCGTCTCAGGCTGCGGATTTGCCCGCGCCCGCCTGCATGATCGCGCGCCATACCTTCGACGGCGTGAACGGCATGTCGAGATGATTGATCCCGAGCGACCGCAGCGCGTCAATCACCGCATTGGCGATGGTCGGGACCGAACCGGTCGTCCCCGCTTCGCCCGCGCCCTTGGCGCCAAGGGGATTGTTCGGCGTCGGCATCGGATGGTCGTAGAGCCTGATGTCGCCGATCGCATCGGCTCGCGGCATGGCGTAATCCATGAAGCTGCCGGTCAGCAACTGGCCATTGCTGTCGTAGACGCATTCTTCCGAGATCACCTCGCCAAGGCCCTGCATGATGCCGCCATGCATCTGGCCTTCGACGAGCGTGTGATTGAGGACGCGGCCGCAATCATCGACGCCGACATAGACAGGAATCTCGATCATTCCGGTTTCGGGATCGATCTCGACTTCGCACACATGCGCGCCGCTGGGGAAAGAGCGGCCCTGCGGGGCGCTTTCCTGCGAATCCAGCGGATTGGAGCCCGGCAACGCATAGCGCCGGGCGATGTCAGCCAGCGTCACCGACAGATCGGTGCCGCGCACCCGGTAGGTTCCGGCGGCGAAGTCGATGTCCTGTTCTGCGGCTTCGAGATGTTTCGCTGCAAACTCCCTGCCCTTGCGGACGACTTCGCGCGCCGTGAACACGAGTGCGCTGCCGTGCGACATCAGCGAGCGCGAACCGATCGTGCCGTCGCCGATCAGCGCCGGACCGTCGGGATCGCTGGCCCGCAGCGTGATGGTTTCGGCGTCGAGGCCGGTGATCTCGGCGACGATTTCGGGGAACGCTGTTTCGTGTCCCTGCCCTGACGGACCCGACAGCGTGTAGAGCGTCGGATTGCCGGACTCGCCGAACTTGATCGCCACTTCCTCCTTCGGCGCGCCGCCGCCGCCCGCCGGCTCGATGAACACGCAGCAAGAGATTCCACGCAGCTTGCCGTTGCGTGCCGATGCTGCGCGGCGCGCCTCGAAGCCGTCCCAGTCGCTGAATTCGAGGACCTTTTCGACCAGACCGAATGGGTCGCCCGTGTCGTAATCGACGCCGATCGGATTCTTGTAAGGGAACGCTTCTTTCGAAATCAGGTTGCGGCGGCGCAGTTCGACGCGATCCACACTCATTTCGCGCGCTGCCTCGTCGACGAGACGCTCGACCAGATAGGACACGTTCGGGCGCGCCGCGCCGCGATAGGCGGTGGTCGGCGTCGCATTGGTCAGCGCCAGCCGATGCAGGCCGTGCACCGCCGGGATCGTGTAGAGATTCACCGAATGACCCGCCGGCGGCAGCGTGTTGATGAAAGGCCCCGCGCCTGACAGGTAGCCGCCGCAGCTGACGGTCCAGCGATGGCGGATCGCCAGAAACTTACCGTCCTTGTCCAGCGCCAGTTCGCCGGTCATTTTCGCGCCGCGGCCGTGATGGTCGCTGATGATGGTCTCGCTGCGCGATCCGGCCCAGCGCACCGGACGACCGACTTTCTTGGCCGCCAGCATGATCGAGCAATATTCGGAATAGCCGTCGCTGCGCACGCCGAAACCGCCGCCGACATCGAGCGCGTGGACGCGCAGCTTGTCGGGCGCAATGCCAGTGCCACCGCTAAGGCTGTGCACCATCAGCGACATGCCCTGCGTGGGCGCATAGATGTCATAGACGCCGGTGGCGGCGTCATAGGTGGCGGAGCAGGCCTTGGGCTCCATCGGAGTTCCCGCAAGTCGCGGCATATCGACCGTGAGGCGCGTCACATGCGCCGCACGCCCGAAAGCCTCGTCGGTCTTCGCCTGATCGCCGTATTCGTATTCGAACGTCAGATTACCGGGAATCTCGGCGTAGAGCTGCGGCGCGCCAGGCGCGAGCGCCGCTTCCGCGTCCACCACGACTGGCAGATCCTCGTAATCGACCACGATTGCTTCCGTGGCTTCCTGTGCGACCGCCTCAGTTTCGGCCACCACCAGCGCCACTTCCTGACCGATGAAGCGCACGCGCTCCTCGGCCATCACTTCGCGGTGCGGAATCTTGATCATCGCGCCGCCCTTGCCCGGATAGCGCACGAGCTGCGGCGAGGTCTTGAAGCCCGCCGCTTTCGTATCCGCCCCTGTCAGCACCGCCAGCACGCCCGGCATCGCCAGCGCGGCGGAGGCGTCGACGCTGCGCACAATCGCGTGGGCGCGGTCGGCGCGCAGGAAGTGAGCGTGCGCCTCGTTGTCGAACCGCCAGTCGGCCGTGTATTTGCCCTGACCGGTGACCAGCCTGAAATCCTCGCGGCGACCCTTGAATGCTGCGCTCATGTGCGAATTGGCTCTCGTTAATTTGAGGCCGGATATTCGCCCAGCTGGGCCGGATCAACAAGGGCGGCGCCGCCGATTGCAGGAGTTTTCCGGCGGCTGGTTGACTTCCGCTGCCGCGCGGACTTGATCGGCCGGTCAAGAGGTCGCGACCCAATGTTCCGAATACTTCTCGCCTGCTGCTTCGCTGTGGCGATGGCCAGCCCCTCCGCCGGACAGGACAGGACACAGCCGCGCCGCATAGATCCGGATCGGTTTCCCGACTATGGCATTCCGTCACAACGTCAGACTACTCCTTCAGCGGCCGAAAAGCTCGATCTCATACCGCCAAGCGACGCTCGCCCGCTGGGGGCCTGCCACCGAGAGCTCCCCACCGCCCAATGGCTCCGCTGCCTGCGCGACACCGCGACTCTGACCGATGTCGAACTCGACCGCACCGTGGCGCAGATCAAGGCCGGCTTCGAGCGCCGCGAAGAGACCGGCGACGTCCTGCGCCGCGCTTGGTCCCGCGCCCTCGATGAAAGTCTCATGCGCTGGCGGTCGCTGCGCGATTATGAGTGCCAGCAGCTCGCCATGGCGGAACCCGAAGCGCCCCGGGAGCTCTTCGAGGCGCGGATGATCTGCGCCATCCATCGCAACAGGGCGCGCGCCGCCAAGCTTGCGGCGCGATACGCGATTGCCGACTGAGGCCGTGCAGAAGCGCAGCGGCCTCTCGCCTTGACCACGCGCGCCGGCCTCCCTTAGACCTTGATGCCAAGAGACCGCCGCCATGTGAGGCCATCCCGGCGGCGACCGGGAAACGTCAGGGAAAAGCGATGCGCAATTCGTCCTTCGAAATCCGTCCCGCCACCGGCAATTGCGGGGCGCTGCTCGATGGAATCGACCTGTCGGCGGATCATCCCGACTCGACCTATGCGGACATTCGCAAGGCGCTCTGCGAATATGGCGTGATCTTCTTTCGCAAGCAGAATTTGTCGAACGACCAGTATGTGTCGTTCGGTGAAAAATTTGGCGACCTCGTCGCCAGCAAATTCATTCCCACGCTGCCCGAGAACCCGAAGATCGCCGTCATCCGCAAGGAAGCCGATCAGGAGCGTAATGTCGGCGGCGCCTGGCACACGGACAATCCCTATCGGGAAATTCCGCCGATGGGCACGATCCTGCTGGCGCGCGAACTGCCCGAATACGGCGGCGACACCTGCTTCATCAACATGCGCGCCGCCTACGACTCATTGTCGGACGGCTTGAAAAAGACGCTCGAAACGCTGCGCGGCGTGCACTCCAACGCGCAGGTCTATGGAAAGCTCGCAAAACCCGAGAAGCAGGCTAACCCGTCGATGATCAATCTCGATCAGGCAGCGCAGGAAGTTACGCATCCGATCGTCATTCGCCATCCTGAAGCGGGTCACAATGCGCTGTTCGTCAGCCCATCCTATACGGTGCGCTTCGACGGCTGGAGCGACGAAGAAAGCCAGAGCCTGCTGCCGTTTCTGTTCCGGCATGTGCAGCGGCCGGAATTCCAGTGCCGCTTCCATTGGGAAGAAGGCTCCATGGCGTTCTGGGACGACCGGCAAACACTGCATTACGCTGTGAACGACTATTTCGGCTCGCGACGATTGATGTATCGCCTTATGGTGGCCGGAACCGGCCCGCTCGGCTGATCCGCGAAGCATTCATGGCCTCCTCTCCGCAGATCGACATCAGCAATGTCCGCAGTCATGTGGGCGCAGAAGAATGGCGCAAGCGCGTCGATCTCGCCGCCTGCTACAGATTGATCGATCACTACGGCATGAGCGAGATGATCGCCAATCATGTCACGACGCGCGTGCCGGGCGAAGACAATGCGTTTCTGATCAACCCCTATGGCTATCTCTATGATCAAATGCATGCGTCCTGCATGGTGAAGATCGACCTCGAGGGTAATGTGCTGCTCGACCCAACTGGCCTCGGGGTGAACCGCGCAGGTTTCGTGATCCACAGTGCCATTCACCGCGCGCGGCACGTGGTTGACTGCATCATCCACACGCACACGATCGCCGGTATGGCGGTATCGGCGATGAAATGCGGTCTACTGCCGATCGCTCAAACCTCAATGCGCTATGCCAGGATTGCGTATCACCCCTATGAGGGCGTCGTGCTCAATCTCGACGAGCAATCGCGCCTGCTCGCCAATCTGGGCGATCACGACGGCATGATCCTCAAGAACCACGGTCTATTGACCGTCGGCGACAGCATCCCCGCGGCGTTCGACGCGATGTTTCGGCTGGAACGCGCCTGTCAGGTTCAGGTCGCGGCATTGTCGTGCAATGTCGAACTTGAACTCCCCTCTGCGGACGTCGTCGACGCCGCATGGAAACTCTATCAACCGGGCGTCCGCCGCCGCACCGGGCAACTCGAATGGCCGGCCCTGCTGAAGAAGCTCGATCGGATCGACCCGTCCTACCGCGACTGAGCCATGCGGTCGCCGCCGCACAGCACGCGCGCCGCCGCCGTCCACGCGCCCATCCCGGCCGACACCATGGAGCGGATGACGGCGCAAACATACTTCCGCTGCGCCGGATCGTTGTTCGGGCCAGCGTTGTAGCGCGCCACCGCCATCGTCCACGAACCCTCGCGCGTCCGCAACTCACGCAGGAACCGCGCCGCGTAGTCGACATTGCTCGACGGATCGAACATCTGCGAGACGCTGGCAAACTTCTCGCCGTGATAGCGATAATTGACCTGCATGCATCCGATATCGATACT
>CANJEY010000139.1 GCA_947472615.1 Beijerinckiaceae bacterium | reverse complement strand
GGCGCGGGCCCGTTGAACTCGGGGCGTTCAGGTGGAATCGCCGGCGCGCGCGTGGCGTTCAAGGCGCTGACGTCGCCCGATCTCGATGTGAACGAGGGCTGCTTTCGTCCGCTCGATGTGATCCTGCCGGAAGGCACGATGCTGAGTGCAAAGCCCGGCGCCGCAATTGGATTGTGGAGCATCGCGCTGCCGACCGTCATCGATACGATTCTCAAGGCGCTGGCGCCTGCGGTACCCGACAAGGTGCCGGCGGCCCACAAGGGCGACATGGGCGGATTTTCATTCTTCGGCTTCAGGCCGGATGGATCGCGCTTTATTCTGATCAATATCTTCGGCGGCGGCTGGGGCGCGCGTCCTCATGAGGACGGCGAGTCTGCCGCCGTGTCAGTGTGTCAGGGCGATGTGAGAAATACGCCCGTGGAATTGCAGGAAATCAAATATCCGTTCGTGATCGAGGAGCACTCGCTGGTCGAGGACAGCGGCGGTGCCGGGCAATATCGCGGCGGGCTCGGTGTGGCGCTGACCTATCTGTGCGTGCAGAAGTGCAAGGTGCATATCAACAATGAGCGCACCAAGTTTCCGCCTTGGGGCCTCAATGGCGGTCGCAATGCGCAGATCGCCAAGGCCGTCGTCAAACGCAAGAGCGGCGACCAGCTTGTGGTCTACAAGGCGACAGATGTGGAGCTCGACGCAGGCGATCGGGTGACATTCATGACGGCGGGTGGCGGCGGCTATGGCGACCCGAAGCTGCGCGATCGCCGGGCCATCGCGCGGGACGTGCTGCGCGGAATCGTCTCGGCGGAAGCTGCGCGGCGCGACTATGGCTTCGAGGCCGATCCGGCCGATCTTTCAACCCTAGCCGCTGCGGAGTGAGGCCCATGATTCCGCTCGAACGTCGCAAACGCCTCACCGACGCCATGGTCGAGTCCAACCTCGACGTCATGGTTGTATACGGCAACGCGTGGCAGAACGATTATCTGCGTTACGTGACCGACTACGGCATTCTCGAAGGCGAAGCGCTGGCGATCATTCGCCGCGACGGCGAAGTGACGATCTGGCTCGACAGCATCAATGAGGCCGATCGCGCGCAGGTGGAAGCGCCGGGCATCGAGGTTATCTATTCGCCCGACATGCTGTCGGATGTCGAGAACGCGCTGCATCGCTCGCGCAACAGCCGCATGGGCGCCGCGCCCTACCGGATGCTGCCGCGCCGTCTCGCGGCCCGCAAGGACGATCTGAAATTCAGTGACGAGACGAATTTCGTCGATCGCTTCCTGATGGTGAAGATGCAGTCGGAGGTCGAGGCCGTGCGCCGGGCCTCGCGCTTCGCGGACGAAGGCTATGCGGTGTTCCGCGACGCCGTGCGGGTGGGCCGCTACGATTATGAGCTTATTGCTGAAATCGAAAATTTCTTTCGCCAGAAGGGCGTCGACGACAATTTCATGATTATCGGCGTCGGCGGGCCTGAAGTGCGCGGGATGGCGCCTCCGCAGGGCAAGATCATCAAGAAAGGCGATCTCGTCACCACGGAACTCACGCCCAATCTCGGCGGCTATTATTCGCAGATTTGCCGCACGCTTGTCGTCGGCGAGGCGTCGCCCGAGCAGACAAACGTGTTCAACATTTACTGCGAGGCGCTTGAAGCCGGCATCGCCACCGTGAAGGCAGGCGTCACGGCCGGCGATGTGGCGCGCGCCGAGAATGAGGTGTTCCGCAAGAACGACCTCGGCGTCTATGTGACGAGCGAATACACGCGTGTGCGCGGACACGGCATGGGCCTGTTCGTCGACACGAAGCCGCACATTCTGGAAGACGTCGACACGGTGCTCGAAACCGGCATGACGCTGATCGTGCATCCCAACACGTACAATCCGACTGTCGGCTATTTCGTGTTGGGCGACGCGCTTGCGGTGACCGACACGGGCGCTGACGTTTTCTGCAAGACACCACGCGCGCTGTTCAGCGTTCCTGCCTGATCCGGCGACTGGAGAGACGAGATGCGTAAAGGCTTCATGCGCTGGGACCCGGCGGAAATCACCCGCGAGGCGTTGGCCGCGCGGGCTGGAAAGTTGCAGGCCGAGATGAAGAAGGCCGGGCTCGACGGCATGGTGATGTACACGAACTTCGTGCGGCCGAGCGCGGTCTGTTATTATACGGCGTTCACGCCGTACTGGAACGATGCGATCCTGTTGTTGCCGCGCACGGGCAAGCCTGTGTTTGCAACAGCCCTGTCGAAGCGTGTGTCTGGCTGGATCAATTCGGTGAAGCCTGTTGGCGAACTCGTCAACACACCTCTGCCCGGCAAGGTGATCGGCGAACGCCTGAAGGCGGAGGCGGGCGTTCGGCGCGTGGGCATTCTCGAATACGATATGCTGCCAATGGGTATTTTCGAAGACCTTGCGGCAGGTGCGCCCGGTATCGAATTCGTAGATGGCACCGAAACCTATATGACCGCGCGGCGCGGCATCGACGCGACGGAAGCGGCGCTGCTGGCGAACTCGAATACGCTCGCGACGGAAGGTCTGTCGAAAGTGGCCGCCAATCCGGAGTCTGTCGGGGCGGCGCTGGGCCCTATCGAACAATTCGTCCGTCTGAATGGCGGCGAGGAAATCTACATGGGCATCGCGCGCGATCTGGACAAGGATCGCAGGCTGATCCGTCTGTCTGGCCCCGATCCGCTCGGCGAGCGCTTCGCGGTGCGTGCATCGACGTCTTACAAAGGCGCGTGGGTGCGGCGCACGCGTACGTACGACAAGGCGGTCAATGCGCAGGAGCCGCTGCGACGCGCCGATGAATGGCTCACAGCATTGCTGCGGGCTATTCGGCCCGGTGCATCATTGGGCAAGCAGATCGCAGATGCGGTGGCAAAGCTGCCGAATGCGAAACTCGCCGGGTGGATGGCGGAAAGTTGCGTTGGGACTTATCCGCTTGCGGTGATCGCTTCGCAGGACGCGGCGGATTTCCAGCCGGCCGATGGCTCCCTGCTGGTGCTGACGGTCGAGTTGACAATCGATGGCCGTCCGTGGATCGGCGCAGCCCCGATCGTCGTGGGGCAGGAGGTCTTCACGAGTGTCGCGTTGTCCCGCCCGGCGGCGTGAGACGCGTCCGCCTCACGTCCGCTCGATGAGCGCCTTCGGCGTTTCGCCGCGCAGGAAGGCGGCGACATTTTCGGCGGCGAAAATGCCGAGCCGCCGATAACCGCCGGCCGCCGCGACATGCGGGGTGATGACCACGTTGGGGGCGCGCCACAGCGGATGATCTGCCGGCAAGGGCTCGGGATCGGTGACATCGAGACCTGCCCCGCCCAGATGACCTGATTGCAGCGCGGCGGTGAGCGCATTCGTGTCGACGATCTGTCCGCGCGCGATGTTGATCAGCACAGCGCCTTTCTTCATGCGCGCGATGCGCGCGGAGTTGAACATGTTGCGCGTCTGATCGGTCAGGGGCGTCGCCAGCATCACGACATCGGCGCGGCCAAGAATCGAATCTAGGTCGTGCACGCCGACGCTTTCGTCAACGAGATCGCTGGTCGGCGCAGTGCGCGAAACGCCGATGATGTGCGCTCCGAAGGCCCGCAGGCGTATGGCCGCCTCCCGTCCGATGGCTCCGAAGCCGACGATTGCGACGCTCTTGCCGTCCAGCGAAAACATTCGGGCGTTCTGGCTTCCGTCCCATTTCTGCTGCGCGAGATTGGCCTGCGCTTCCGTGAGCCGGCGGCCCAGCGCCAGCATCATGGCGACCGCATGTTCGGCGACGGCGGGCGAGAGTGAATCGCCGGCGGATGCGATGGCGAGCCCGCCCTGCGGCTTGTCGAGCAACAGCCGATCGTAGCCGATCGTCAATAGTTGCAGCAGGCGCAGTTTGCTGCTGGCGCGAATCGCGTTGGCGAGCGCTGGCGAATAATGGAACACAGGCAGCACGACAATATCGGCGTCGCCGACTTGCGCGATGGCGTCGTCGGCGCTGGTCACGCTGACGAGATCAATGTCGGTCAGCTTGCGGAGTTCCGCCTCGACGGCAGTGCGCGAGATCGGCGCGCACCACAGCAGGACATGGGGCTTGTTTTGCATTTGAGATTCCTCGCATCACGCCAGCGGCGTGAGATCCTGTTCGCGAAATTCGAGACCGAAGCCGGGCGCGTCCGTGGGGCGCACCTTGCCGTTCACCGGCACGCTCATGCCCGGATATTTGTTGGCCTCCGCCAACGGCACGCCCGGATCCGAGTGGAGCCAGAATTCGGCAATGGATGCTTCCGGCATCGAGATCGAGAAGTGCTGGCCGAATGGCGAACTGGCGCCCGAGTGTGGGATCGTCTGAATGCCCGCCGCTTCGCCGATGGTGTAGATTTTCAGAATCTCGCTCATGCCGCCGCACCAACGGAAATCCGGCTGCAGAATATCGACGCAACGCCGCTCCACCAGTTCGCGGAAATTGTGACGCCCATGCAGATCTTCGCCCGTGGCGATGGGCATCGTCGGCACAGCCTTCTTCAATTGCGACAGGCCTTCGAAGTCGTGCGGCATCAGCGGTTCCTCGAACCAGCGCAGCCGATAGGGCTTCAGCCGCTCCATCACGCGCGCGGCGTATTCGACATTGAACGACATCACCGGATTGAGCATGAGGTCGGCGGAATCGCCCACGGTCTCGCGCGCTTTCGCGACCTTTTCCTCGATGCGATTGATGCCGTCGAGGCCTTCGTCATAGTGCACCGGGTTGCTGATCTTGAACTTGGTGAAGCCGAGCTCCATCGTCCAGTCGAGATCGTCGCTCGTACAATAGGGAATGATCTCCTCGCGGCACGGCCCGCCGATGAGGCTGTAAACGGGGAGTTGGAGCAGCTTGCCCTTCAGATCCCACAAGGCGAGATCGATGGCGCTGCGCGCCACCATCGCGATGCCGGTGGCGCCGAAGCGCATCGATGAGCGCCACATCAGATCGTTCAGATACTCGATGGCGAAACAGTCGCGGCCCGTCAGCAGCGGCGCGAAATGATCGCGGATCACAGGCAGCACGAGGTTTGACCAGTTGCACAGGCCGATGCCCCATGTGCCGTCCTCGGCGGTGATCTTCACCCAGAGTTCGGGGCCGACCTCGCCCGGAATGTTGTGAAGGCTGCGCGGAAACTCGGTGTACTTGTTGATCGGGAATGCGCGCTTCGCCGATTTGTTGTAGCTGGCGCGACGCGCGGGCGTCCTGGGCTTTGGGCGCGGCGCAGCCTGACAGGCCTCGATCGATTTGATCTTCATGTCATACCTCGGAAAGCGCTGATCAGTTCGTCGACAACAGCCTGCCGTGGCCCTGAATGGGCGCCCAGGCTTTCAGGATTTTCAGCATGTGCCGTATGCGCGATGTCTGGTTGCAGATCACCGGCTTGCCAAATTCATCTTCGAGCTTGCGAGCGACGGGTTCGCACAGCCACGAACCGCCGCCGATGTAGAGCGCGTCGGCTTCGGGATGTTCGATCAGCGCCTTGCGGCCGAGCTGCCACGCTAGGCCCATGTGATCGTCGGCGCGGATCTTCAGAAATTCCGAGGGCTTCAGCGACTTGTTGTACACGCCGCAGATGTCGACGCCTTCCCGCGCGAAGAAGAGACCGAGATTGTGGTTCATCTCGTCGGTCCATTTGTTGGCGACGACGACTTTCTTCACGCCGATCTCGGCGGTGGATTTCACCACCGCGTTCACGGTGCTGGTGCAGGGAATGCCCGTGTGGGCGTTCATCAGGTCGACGAGACGGTCGTGACCATCGAGCCCGAGCAGGATCGGCAGCGGCACGCCGTTCTGGATTACCATGTCGACGCCGCGCTCGGTCAGTTGATCGAGATAGGACTTCATTGGCGCGAACACGCGTTCAACATCGGCTTTTGAAAACTCCGCCAGCCCGACCGAAATCAGAAACAGTTCGATGCCGGGCGGGGCGATGCGGTAGAATTCATAGGGCTCGTTGCCGATGACGCCGAGCGGCGCGAGACAGCCGATCTTGTAGCGGGGCAGGTGTTCTTCGAACATGGTGCGAACCTTCGTTCAGGGATGGGCGAGAATGCGGCCGTGGCCGGAGATCGGCTTCCAGTCTTTGACGAGTTGCAGGACGTGGCGGATGCGCGCCGCCTCGTTGCAGATGACGGGCTTGCCGATCGCGTCTTCCAGCGCCTTGGCGACCGGTTCGCACAGCCACGAGCCGCCGCCCAGATAGACGCCGTCGCATTCGGGGAACTGGTCGGCCGCTTGCTTGCCGAGCCGCCATGCCAGCTCCATGTGCGCTGCGTCGCCGATTTTCATGAAGTCCTTCGGGGCGATCGCCTCGTTGGCGACGCCGCACATTGTGACGCCCTCGCGGGCGAAGAACTGGCCGAGAGACGCGTTCATCTTGTCGGACCATTTGTTGGCGACCGCGATCTTGCGGATGCCGATCTCGCGCGCGGACTTCGCCACGGCGTTCACGGTGCTGGTCGCCGGCAGGCCGGTGTATTTCGCCATGTGGTCGACCATGCGGTCGTGTGCGTCGACGCCGATGAGGATCGGCAGCGGCACGCCGTTCTGGATGACGAGTTCGACGCCGCGCTCCATCAGCTGGTCGAGATAGGTTTCGAGCGGCGCGAAGACGCGCTCCACATCGGTCGACGAAAATTCCGCAAGGCCGACGGGGATCATCACCAGCATGCAGCGCTTCGGCCAGAGGCGATAGAATTCGAAGGCGCCGTTGTCGATGACGCCGAGCGGCGCGAGACAGCCGATCTTGTGCGTCGGCAGCGACTCCTCGAACATGCGTTCCTCCGGGCAAATTGATGGCCATATTCTGGACGATCAGGCCCGAAAGCGCAAAGGGCTTGTGTGGCGCAAGCCTGCGTCAATTGCTGCGCGCGCAGCATTTTTTGGCTAGACTGGCGTGCAGTTCGCGGCCCGCGACCGGACAATCGGGCGGGCGAGGGAGACACAATGCGCACTCAGGTCGTCATCATCGGATCAGGCCCGGCGGGCCTGCTGCTCGGGCAACTGCTGCACAGGCGAGGCGTCGACACGATCGTGCTTGAGAACCGCAGCCGTGACTATGTGCTTGGCCGCATCCGCGCCGGAGTACTCGAACAGGGCACGGTGGCGCTACTCGATGAAGTCGGCCTTGGGGCGCGCATGCATCGCGAAGGTTTGCCGCACGATGGGACGGAGCTTTGTTTCGACGGACGCCGCCATCGCATCGATTTCAAGGAACAGACCGGCACGACCGTGATGGTTTACGGCCAGACTGAGGTGACGCGCGATCTGATGGATGGTCGCGCGGCTGTCGGCGCGCCGACCGTATATGAGGCCGATGGCGTTGCGCTGCACGACATCGCCACGGATCATCCGCGCGTCACCTACAGCAAGGATGGCGTCTCGCATGAAATCCAGTGCGATTTCATCGCCGGTTGCGACGGCTTCCACGGCCCGAGCCGCCCGGCGATTCCTGTCGGCGTGCTGAAAACCTATGAGCGCGTCTACCCGTTTGGTTGGCTCGGCATTTTGAGCGAAACGCCGCCAGTGTCGGATGAGCTCATCTACGCGAACCACGAGCGCGGCTTCGCCTTGTGCTCGATGCGCTCGAAGACGCGCAGCCGCTATTACATCCAGTGTCGTCTCGACGAGAAGGAAGAAGAATGGTCCGACGGTCGCTTCTGGGACGAGCTGAAACGGCGTCTCGACGAGAAGGCGGCGAGCACCATCGTCACCGGCCCGTCGATCGAGAAAAGCATTGCGCCGCTGCGGTCTTTCGTGGCCGAGCCAATGCGGTTCGGGCGTCTGTTTCTAGCCGGGGATTCGGCCCATATCGTGCCGCCGACCGGCGCCAAGGGACTCAATCTTGCGGCCAGCGACGTGCATTATCTGGCGAATGCGCTGGGCGAGTACTATTCGGCGAAATCATCCGCCGGCATCGACCATTATTCGCAGCAGGCGCTGTCGCGCGTTTGGAAGGCGGTGCGTTTCTCGTGGTGGATGACGAATTTGATGCACCGTTTTCCGAACACGGAACCGTTCGACTACAAGATGCAGGTCGCCGAACTGGATTATCTGGTGCACTCGAAGGCCGCGATGACGTCGATGGCCGAGAATTACGTCGGGCTGCCGTTTTGACGTGATGGGCTAGTCAGGACGCGGTCCGCTACGCGACCGTCTTGCGCGGGCTTGCGCTTCGTCCCAGTCGTGGATGACCGTGACAAGCGCGGTCATGACGTTGTGGGGTGTGAAGAGGCGCTCCGACTATTCCAGCTCCCAATCGGTCGGCAGATAGCCGGCCGAGCGGCCCTTGCCGACGTAGTACGTCCACAGCTTCGACACATGCGGCACGCGCTTGAACTCGCGCGAGAAGGCCGCGATGTCACTCTCCGTCAGCGGCATTACCTTGCCGAGCAGCGACGCCTGATACATGGCCACCGCGTTCTCGACGAAGTGCACGCAGTCGACCAGCAGCGCCGGCAGCGATTCCGCCGTCACCACCTGACCATGGGCGCGAATCTGCAGCGCATGATGTGGCCCGAGCGATTCGGCGACGGCCTTGCCGAGCTTTGAATCGCTGACATGCGACGGGTCCGGATGGGTCGGGATGCCGCTCACCCAGCGGATCGAATGGTTCTTCAGCGGCAGAAGCTTCGCGCCTTCCACCAGTGTGAACACGTTGGTCAGGTCGTGATGGAAATGCGCGACAGCGTTGACGTCCCTGCGGGTGCGCAGGATCTCGCCGTGCAGGAACACTTCCGCCGGCGGGCGTGTGCCCTTGGGGCCTTCGACGACCTTGCCGTCATAATCGCAGACAAGAAGGTCGCTCGGCTTGATGCCGGCGCGGCTCACCTCGAACGGCTGGATCAGGTAGTGCTCGCTGCCGGGCAGGCGCGACGAGACATGGCCGCTGTAGCCCATCAGTCCCTCGCCGTTCAGGATCAGCGTGCAGGCGGCCACCTGCTCGCGCAGGCGGAGGACTGCGGGGTCAGAATTGGTCAGCTTGCCGGCGGATTGTTCGTTCATGGCGTATCTCCCAGATGCCCGATGACTGTCAACCTGCCTGTATGAGGCAGGGCTCAATCTCAGCGCGCGAACTTCTTGTATTTCAGCCGGTGCGGGATGACTGAATCGAGCCCGAGCCGGCGCTTCTTGTCTTCTTCGTAGTCGGCGAAATTGCCCTCGAACCATTCCACGTGGCTGTCGCCCTCGAAAGCCAGCATGTGGGTGGCGATGCGGTCGAGGAAGAAGCGATCATGCGAGATGATGACCGCGCAACCGGCAAAATCCGTCAGGGCTTCTTCCAGCGCGCGCAGCGTTTCGACGTCGAGATCGTTGGTTGGTTCGTCGAGCAGCAGGACGTTGGCGCCCTTCTTTAGCATCTTGGCGAGATGCACGCGGTTGCGCTCGCCGCCCGACAACATGCCGACCTTCTTCTGCTGGTCGCCGCCCTTGAAGTTGAAGGTCGAGCAATAGCCGCGCGAATTAATTTCGCGCTTGCCGAGATAGATGATGTCGTTGCCGCCGGAAATTTCCTCCCAGACGGTCTTCTTGTCGTCGAGCGAGTCGCGCGACTGATCAACGTAGCCGAGTTGGACGGATTCGCCGACCGTAATCTTGCCGGCGTCCGGCTTGTCCTGTCCGGTGATCATGCGGAACAGCGTGGTCTTGCCCGCGCCGTTGGGGCCGATGACTCCCACGATGCCGCCCGGCGGCAGCTTGAAGGTCAGGTTGTCGATCAGCAGCTTGTCGCCGAAGCCCTTCGACAGGCCCTCGAAGTCGATGACATTGTTGCCCAGCCGCTCCGCGACCGGAATGATGATCTGCGCGGTCGTCGGCGCCTTGTCGTTCTGCTTGGCGACGAGATCGTCGTAACGCTGGATACGGGCCTTGGACTTGGCCTGCCGGGCTTTCGGCGAGGCCGAAATCCATTCGCTTTCCGCCTCGATGGCGCGCATGCGGGCCTTGTCTTCCGAGGCCTCCTGCGCAAGGCGCTTCTGCTTTTGCTGCAGCCAGCGGGTGTAATTGCCCTCGTACGGGATGCCGCGGCCGCGATCGAGTTCGAGAATCCAGCTGGTGACGTTGTCGAGGAAGTAGCGATCGTGGGTGACGATCAGGATAGCGCCCGGATAGTCGCGCAGATGGCCTTCGAGCCAGTTCACCGTCTCG
>CANJEY010000138.1 GCA_947472615.1 Beijerinckiaceae bacterium | reverse complement strand
GCGAAGAGCAGGTGGCGATGTGGATGAAGAATACCTATCTGCCGCTCGACATGGTCTTTATCGACCGGAGCGGCAAGGTGGTGAACGTGGCGCAGAACGCCGAGCCGTTGTCGGAGCGCATCATCCCGTCGCGCGCGCCGACCTTTGCGGTGCTGGAGCTGAACGCCGGCGTGACCAGGACGATTTGCCTGAAGGTCGGGGATCGCATCGAGAACCCCTTGTTCAAGAAGTGAGGTCCGCCGCAGCCTTGTGAGGGGCGGCGGCGCATGATAGCCAAACGCAGCGGTCGCGGCCGCACGTCGGGGCGTAGCTCAGCCTGGTAGAGCGGTAGTTTTGGGTACTACAGGTCGTCAGTTCGAATCTGGCCGCCCCGACCATTCTTTGCGAATTCTGGCGGTTCGACGCCTCGTGGGCGGCTTGACGCGTTCTGCGCGCCTTGGCGTCGCCGCTGCAAGTCTCGCGATCTCGATATGCGTCAACAGCGTTCCAGCCTCAGCGCAACCGGCTTCTGTTGCGACGCTGAAGGCGATGTTTGCGGCGCTGAACGCCTGCTGGCGTCCTCCGTCCGGCGCTGACAATCTCGAAGCCACTGTCCGCTTCAGCCTGAACGCCAGCGGGGCGCTTATTGGCAAGCCAATGATCACGCATTCGAAGCTCGGTAGCGACGACGACCTCAATCGGCAATTCATGGCGGCCGTACTGAAATCGCTTGCGTCGTGCACGCCGGTCGCGGTCACGCCCGCTCTGGGAGCGGCGATCGCCGGGCGCGTGCTGACCATCCTGTTTCGCACGGGGGAACGACGGGCGGGCGCGGCGTTCAGCCTGCGCGGCTGAGCGTCAGGTTGAAGCCCGGCCGGTGAAGGTCCAGCGAGCCGTAGGCTTCGTTGCGCGCCAGCTGGGCGACGAAGCCGATTGCGTGGTTGCGACGCAGTCCGTAGGTGCGAGGCGGGCCGGCGGCGCGCATGGCGTCGATGTCGTCGCGCGTCAGCAGCCAGCGCAGCAGGAAGTCTTCATCGCTGAGCGTCTCGGCGCCGAGTTCGCGGCGCTTGTCGGCGAGCGTGGGGTCTTCTATATCCTGCGCCGACAGAATGCGCGCGCGCGGACGATCGAGTATGAAGTCGCGCACGTTCTGGTCCATCTCGCGCGCCGCCTCGTCGCCGAAACGCCCCAGCGCGTAGAGGATGACTTGATCTGTCACCTGCCGGTAGCGTTCGCCGACGATGACGTTGATCGCCGCTTGCGACCCGACAAATTGCGACAGCGGCGTCACCATGATCGGGTAGCCAAGTTCGCCCCTGACCCTGATGGTCTCGTGCATGGTCAAGGGGAGGCGGTCCACCATCCCGACCTGTCGCAATTGATGCGCGAGATTGGAGATCATGCCGCCCGGCACCTGATGCAAATACTGCGCATGATCGTATTCGACAGGCTTGCCGGCGGGCAGGCCATCTTCGCGCACAATGGCGCTGAAATGCTCCGACACGACGCGCAGCGGTTGCTCGTCGATCATCGTGCGGTGGCCAAGCGCACGCAGATTGCGGGCGACGGTGAACAGCGTTGGCAGCGACGAACCTTCCGACAAAGGCGGCAGCGCCGTGTTGACGAGCGAAATTCCGGCCTTCACGGCCTCAAGCACGCACAATGGTCCAAGGCCCGTCGTGCAATGGGTGTGAATCTCGACAGGGATGCCGTTCGCGTTCTGCAGGAAAATCGGCGTCAGGTCGCGCGTGCGCTCTGGCGTCAGCAATCCGCCCGGATCCTTGAAACAAAGCCGCATGGGATTCAGCGACGCCGCCTGACTGATGCGCTCAGCGAAATAGTCGTCCGTGTGCCGCGGCGACACCGAATAGATGATGTTGATGATGGGATCGAGGCCAGCCTTGCGAGCCGCTGCGACGCGTGTGGTCCACACCGGCAGATAATTCCACGATTCCGAAATGCGCGCCTGCTTCACGCCGCAATTGGCGATCGTGTCGAGGAACAATTGATACATCGCGGGCGCATCGAAGCCGAACGTGTTCACGCCGCCGACGATGAGCCGCAGCGGCGTTTCACGAACGCCGGCGACGACGGTGCGAATCATCAGCCAAGGATCTTCGCGCAGATCGCGTACGCTCTTCTTGATGTGCGCGGCGGCCATCAACTCGATCGCATCGAAGCCGGCTGCATCGAGACGGCCGAGAATCGGCTCCAGCATGCCGATGCGCATGTTGCCGGCCCATAGACTCTGGTGTCCGTCACGGATCGTCGTGTCGATGAAGCGTATGTCGGCCATGGCGTTCCTCGTCCCTTGCGTGAGTTTCCATCATTGGCAGGGCGGCCGCAATGCCGCGCAATTGACGCGCGTTGCCCGACGTTTCAATGTCGGCCCAGTAAAATCGGAGGCGAACGAAATTGGCCGGGACTACAGCGCCGCTCGTCAACGGAGCGCCCGCGCCTTGGGGCGATCTGGGCTCGCTGCTCGACGATGTGGCGGCGACAGCCTTGCCCGATGTCGGCGTGACGATCGACGACCGCTTCGAATCCTATGCGATCTTACGCGAGTCGACGCTTCGCATTGCGTCTGGACTGCAGGGTAGGGGTGTCGGGCCGGGCAAGCGGGTTTGCACGCTGTTGCAGACGCGTATCGAAGTTCTGCACATCTGGTTTGGAACCGTGATGACAGGCGCCGTGTGGGTTCCGCTCAACACGGGATTACAGGGCGATGATCTGCGGCACATTCTGCAGGATGCCGAGCCCGATGTGATCGTCGCCGATGGCGAAGGCTGGGCGAAGATCGGAGCCTGCGGATTTCAGTCCGCGCTTGCGCCGGATATGCGGTTCACAGTCGAGGCGGATAGCGGCTTTGGAGACGCGCATTCGTTCGACGAACTTCGGTCGAACGACCCAGACTGGGTTCGTCCGTGCGTGATCTATTCGGACCCCGCGGTCATCATCTACACGGGCGGAACGACTGGGCTACCGAAAGGCGTCGTGTTGCCACATTTCGCGATGATCTGTGGCGGCATCCGGTATGGCGAGGCGTTCGCCGCGACCAGCGCGGATCGCCATTTCTCCGTGTCGCCCTTGTTCCACGCCGGTGGACTGACGATCGCGGTGCTGGGGCCGATGATCGCCCGCATGCACACGACGGTCGATCGCACGTTCAGCGTCTCGGGCTACTGGGCGCGCGTGCGCGAGTCCCGTGCGACGCTGATCAATCCGATTGGGGTGATCCTCACGATGCTGTGCCGGCAGCCGACGTCGGATGAGGATCGTAATCATTCTGTGCGCGCCTGTCTGGGCGTCACAGGTCAATTGCCCGATGGCGTCCCGGCGGAATTCTCGCGGCGGTTTGGCATCGAGATCGTCAACATCTATTCGTTGAGCGAAGCCAGCGGCGCGCTGATGGTTTACAACCATCTTGGATCCTCGACTCCGGCCGCCAATGGCAAAGGCCGGCATTGGGCCGATGTCGCCATCCTGGACAAGACCGGCAATCTTTTGCCTGCCGGGGCTCTCGGCGAGATCGCGCTACGGCCGAAGATCCCGTTCACGTTCATGCTTGGGTATCATCGCAATCCGGTGCGCACGCTCGAGGTTTTTTCCAATCTCTGGCTGCACACCGGCGATCTCGGTTACCTTGATCACGACGGCTTTCTGTTTTTCGAGGGTCGCGAGGCGCACTGGCTGAGGCGGCGCGGCGAAAACATTTCCTGCTACGAGGTGGAGGCGATCATTGCGCAGCATCCCGGGGTCGATGAAGTCGCGGTCGTCGGGACGCCGGCTGAGATCGGCGAGGAGGACGTAAAGGTGTTTATTGTCACGAAGGCAGATGTTCGCATCGACCCGGCGGATTTCATCCACTGGTGCGCGGCGCGCATGGCGGCCTTCAAGGTTCCGCGTTTCGTGGAATTTGTTTCAACGCTGCCGCGTTCGACCGCGAAGCGCGAAGTCGAACGGCACGTGCTGCGGGCCATGCCGAACGACGGCGCGTGGGATCGCGAAAAGGTCTTCGGCCGAAAAATTCCCGCTGCGCCGCGAAGCTGAACTGCGCTACTTCGCGTATTCCTGCACCGGCGGCTTGCCGAGTTCCTTCAGCGCCTGATTGAGGAACGAGAAGTCGATTACCTGACCGAGTGCGGGAATCTCCGCATCGGTGATGTAGCCGCGTTCCTTCAGAATATCGAGGTTGGCGCGCACGGCGGATTCGGGCGCGTAGCCGTGGAGGGCGAGGCGCTTGTCGCGCACGTAGAAATCATAGGTTCGCTGCGCGGTGGCGGCGTCCATCTTGTTGGGGCCGCCCGTGGCGATATTGTCGGCGAACCAGGCGACGACTAGCTTTTCGTTCGCGGGATCATTCAGCCAGTCGTCCGTTTCGATCATGGCTTTCAGGACGCGCACGAACTGGCCGCGATTCTTGTTCGCCCAGTCGCGGCTGACGACATGCGTGCCGGTGACGTATTGCGGCATGTATTTCACCGCATCCGTCAGCAGCGTGTAGCCCTGCTTTTCGAGTTCATAAGTGAAGGGTGCGAAATAAGGCACGGCGTCGATCTTGCCGGCCAGAAGCGCCGCCATCGTGGCGGCGGCAGCGCCGACCGTCACATATTCATAGTCCTTCTGTGGCGCGAACTTTGCGCCGCGCTTGAGAATCATCTCGACCGCCTCTGCGCCGGCGGACTGAATGCCCGGGATGCCGATGTTCTTGCCCTTGAGGTCTTCGAGTTTCTTGATCGCCGGCTGCGCGACCAGCTGATAGACTGGCAGCGCTGATCCGAACGCGAAGATCATCACGTTCTTCGCACCCTTGTTCCACGCGTTGAACACGGTTGAGATGCCGCTGCATTCGCCGATGTTGATGTCGTTTGTCGACACCGCGAGCGGCACCTGAGGAATCGGCATCGCGACTGTCTCAAAGTCGAGATTATATTTCTTTGCGGGCGCTGGATAGTTTGGATGGCGCGCGATGCGAATGCCCATGCAGAACGCCGTGATATCGCTCGACGGAACCGAAACCTTGATCTTGTCTTCGGCGCGAACGGGGGGCGTGAAATCAGACAGCGTGAGGCTCGCCATGAGGGCGGCGGCCACGAGGGAAGGGCGTCGCATCGTTTCCTCCAGTTTTCATTGGCGACAGTTTACGGTCGCCCGTCCGGTTTGCAAGCACGACGGGCCGCGCAAGCCTTGGCGTTCAGTCGTCCCACCAGGTGCGTTGCCAGGCGATGATCTCGACAGCCCGTTGGCCTTCGCGGCAATAGGGCTCGCGTTCGGCGATCGCCTGCGCGTCGGCGAGGCTCGCGGCGCGGATAATGATCACGCCGCCGCCGTGACGCGCGCCACTTTCATCGCGCGCCGGGCCGGAACCGACGAGGACGCGCGCCCTCTGCAACTCGTGCAGATAGGCGTGGTGTTGACGGGCGAGTTCGTCGGGCGCGATCGCTGTTGTTGGCGGTTCCGCCTTCAGCCGCGAGATGAAGATGTAGAGCTGTTCGCGTCGCCGCTCGTCCGTCATGTTTCGTCCGCCGTCACGTCTTGAAGGCGGGGCGCTGCGACAGGCGATCGAAGTGTTTCGCCAGCGCGGGATGCGCCGCGCGCCAGTCGAATTCGGGTAGCGCCCTGCTCGCATATTCGGCCGCCATGCGGAACGCGATGTCGGCCAGCGTGAAGCGTCCGCCGAAGCAGAATTCGTTCGCGCCGAGATCCTTCTCCATCGCCGCGAGGCCGGCGCGGATTTTTATCATCTGCTTCGCTTCATATTCGGCGCCGAGCTGCTTGTCGGCGGGGCGACGGCGGTCGTGAACGATCTCGACGGTCGCGTCCGCAATTCCATTGCCCAGCGCTTCCCAGCGGCGGACCTCGATACGCTCGGCTTGGTTCGCGGGGATCAGCTTCTGCGTGTCGTTCAGTCCGTCCAGATATTCGACGATGACGGAGGAATCGTAGAGGCCGCGTCCATCGTCCAGCACCAGCGTCGGGATCTTTGACAGTGGATTGGCGGCCGCGACGCCCGATGCGGGATCGGAAGGGCTGGCGGCGCGAAACTCCACTGGCAGGCCCTTTTCAAGACAGACCAGCCGCACCTTGCGAACATAGGGACTTCCATCGCCACCAAGCAGTTTCATTCCATCATCCTGTGTTGGGCGGTGAAAGGATCTCCACCGCTGTGGCCTATTTCTTCGATGCCGAAACGGCGTTGGGATCGAGCAACGCCTGCGAGCGTTTCAGCACCTCTGGCGGCGTCTGGAACAGACGTTCCGCCAGCGCCTGCAATTCCTCGCCGGTGACGAGGCTGATGTCGGCGTCCTGCCGCTTCGCCTCGGCGAGAAACTCAGGATCCTTTGTCACCTCCACCATGGCTTTGCGCAAGGCCTCGATGCGCTCTTTCGGCACATCCGGCGGAAACGCGAAGGGTCGCCCGAACGACTGGCGCGCGTAGAGCAGTTCGAACAATTGCCGGTCGGCTTCAGTGTCGCCCACCGGAAACAGCGGCACATCCTGAATGTCTGGATGTTTGCGCATGCCATATTGTCCGAGGATCAGAATCTTCTTCTGCTGGATGAGTTCGCCATAGACCTTCTTGGCGCTCACCCACGCCATGCCGGGATAGACCTGAATTTCGCCGCGCTGCATGGCCAGCACGGTTTCGCCCGAGCCGCCGTAGCCGGTGATGATCTTCATCTTGGTGCCGACGAGGGCATTGGTGACGACCGGAAACTCATAGGGCGCAGACCCCGGCGCGGAGGCTCCGGCGAGCACTTCGGTCCTGAACAGATCGTCGTAGGTTTTCGCCGGTCCCTCGTGCCACGCCATCAACACATGGCCTTCGCGATTGGGACTGCCGATATAGTTGAACTTGCGCGGATCGAACTGCGCCGCAGCGGGATTGAGCAGGGGCGAGGTCGTCATGCCGCTGTTGAACAGGCCGAACACCGAGCCGTCGCGCGGCGTCACGTTGCCGAACTGGTTGGCGAGCTGCAGACTGCCGCCGCCCGGCACATATTGGACGATGATCGTCGGATTTCCCGGAATGTGCTTGCCGATGTAGCGCGAGATCAGCCGGCCGTAGAGGTCGTAGCCGTCGCCCGGCGAAGAGCCGGTGCGCAGGATCAGCTGCTTGCCCTTGTAGAAGGCCTCCACGGAAGTCTGCGCCATGGCGGCTGGCGCGGCGAGCAGCGCGGCTGCAAATACAACGCATTGCGTGACGTTACGCATTGGTCCTCCCCCGATCGCGTCGCCTTTGGCGACTTGCCGAAAGTCTAGGCGGAGCGCGGACGAAGTTCAATGGCCGCGTCAAAGCCGTTCGCCTGCCGGAACAAATGCGGCGCCGTCCAGTTATTTCGTCTGCGCTGCGGCATTTCGCGCGCCCATTCCTCCGAGGCCAAAGTGAATCGCAGAAGCTTTCTGGCGGCGTCGATCGCTACCGTCGCGATGACGGAAAGCGCAGTCGCGCCGAAAGCCGCGAAGGCCGTGACACCGTTCTCCAGCAGCGAAGTGCGCGCCCTCGCCAGCACGCTTGCCTCCAAACCGTTTCAGCCGCCGGATACGAAGCTGCCGAAGCAACTGGCGCAAATGGGTTATGACGCCTATCGAGGCGTTCGGTATGTGCCCGAGAAAGCGCTGTGGCGCGGTGAAGGACTGCCATTCCAGCTGCAATTCTTTCATCGCGGCTTTTTGTATTCCAATCGCGTCGATCTTTATCAGGTGGTAGACAAGCGCGCCGAGCCGATCTCCTATTCGGCCGACATGTTCACGTTCGATGGGGAGCCGCCGCCTGCCGGAGTCGATCTCGGATTTGCGGGCTTTCGTCTTCACGCGCCGATCAATCGAGCGGATTATTACGACGAGGTCGGAGTTTTTCTCGGCGCCAGCTATTTCCGCGCTGTCGCGAAGGGACTTGGCTATGGCCTGTCTGCGCGCGGACTGGCGATCCGCACTGGCGATGCGCGAGGCGAGGAGTTTCCCTACTTCAAGGCGTTCTGGATCGAGAAGCCCGCCAAGGGCGCAACGGCGCTGACGGTGCATGCGCTGCTCGACAGTCAGAGTGCTGCGGCGGCGTTCCGGTTCACGATCAGGCCGGGGGAAACGACGGTTCACGACGTCGAAATGTTTCTCTATCCGCGCGTCGATCTCGACAATTTTGGCGTCGCGCCGCTGACCAGAATGTTTCTGTTCGACGCCAACCAGAGCAGCGGCTTTGACGATTATCGTTCAGCCGTGCACGATTCCGAAGGCTTGGCGATCGCCAGCGGCCGCAGCGGCTATGTCTGGCGTCCGTTGCGCAACCCGACCAATCTGCAATTCAGCCTTTTCGGCAATCCGAATCCTACGGGCTTTGGGTTGCTGCAGCGGCAACGGCAGTTCGAACGCTATCAGGATCTCGAATCGCGGTTCGAGGCGCGACCGAGCTCTTGGGTCGAGCCGATCGGAAATTGGGGCGAGGGCTCTGTGCAATTGCTGGAAATTCCGACGAAGCAGGAATTTCACGACAATATCGTCGCGTTCTGGCGGCCCGCCGAGAAGGCGCGCGCCGGCTCCGAGCACAGCTTCACCTATCGGCTTCATTGGTGCGCAAACCCACCAGCAAAGACGCCGCTTGCGCAGGCTGTGCGAACAGGCGCCGGTGCGGCGTCGGCCGATGCGCGCCTGTTCGTCATCGACTTCGCAGGCGAGTCGCTGCGCGGCGTCGATCCGAATAACGTACAGGCCGCGATAGCGGCAGACCGCGGCGAATTGACCAATCAGGTCGTCCAAACCAATCCAGTCACCGGTGGCCTGCGGGTCAGTTTCCAGTTCCGGCCGGGGCAGGAGACGCTCGCCGAGCTCAGCGCGCAATTGCGCATCGACGATCAGCCCGTTTCGGAACGCTGGCTCTATCAATGGTCGGCGTGACGTCCGGGTTTTAGGCCTCGGGATCGAGAGTCTCTTTCACCTTTTCCCGTGCGCTGCCGGGCATCAGCTTCATCGCCAGAATGAATGCCGAAAAGATCAGGCAGATTGCGTTAGACAGGATCAGCGGCCAGCTTCCCGACAGAAAGCCGAACAGAGTCCACAGCGTGAACGCCGTCACCGTCAGCGTATACATGCCGGCCGAGATGGATTTCACATCGCCCGATCGAATGATTTTCCATGCCTGAGGAGCGAAACTCGCCGTCGAGGCGATGCCCGCGGCGGCGGAAACGATCGTGGCGAAATCCAGCAATTCTAGTCCCTTTGCGATGCAGCCTCCGGGTAATTCGCCACGACTGCCCATGTTCCGGGCGTTTCGCGCCGTGCGGCGCTTGCCTTGTCGCGCGCGCCGCGCCAAAAGCCCGACGTGCTCCACATCAACGACCTCACATTCCGGCTCGGGCCGCGGCTTCTATTCGACAAGGCGACGGTCGCCTTGCCGGAGAGGGCGCGCGTCGGCTTTGTCGGACGGAACGGCACTGGCAAGACGACGCTGTTCCGCATCATATGCGGCGAGATCGGCACGGAGGATGGCGGCGTCACCATTCCGCGCAACATGCGGATTGGCCGCGTCGAGCAGGAGGCGCCGGGCGGCCCGGGCTCGCTGGTCGATTTCGTGTTGGCCGCCGACGTCGAGCGCGCGGCCTTGATGCAAGAGGCCGAAACCGCGCAGGACCCGCATCGTATCGCCGAGATCCAGACGCGGTTGGCCGACATTTCCGCCCACGCCGCGCCTGCCCGCGCCGCCGGCATTCTGGCGGGCCTCGGCTTCGACCACGCGGCGCAGCAGCGGGCGCTGTCGGAATTCTCCGGCGGCTGGCGCATGCGGGTAGCGCTGGCGGCCGTGTTGTTTTCAGAGCCTGATCTCCTGCTGCTCGACGAGCCGACGAATTATCTCGATCTCGAAGGCACGCTCTGGCTGATCGACTATCTGTCGACCTGCCCGGCGACGATCCTCGTCATCAGCCACGACCGCGATCTGCTGGACGCCGTGTCCGATCACATTCTGCATCTTGACCAGAGCAAACTCAGCCTGTGGCGCGGCAATTACACCAGCTTCGAAAAACAGCGCCGCGAATTGCAGGCGATCCAGCTCAAGCACCTGAAGAAGCAGGAAGACCAGCGGCGGCATCTGCAGGATTTCGTCGACCGCTTCCGCGCCAAGGCCACCAAGGCCCGCCAGGCGCAATCGCGGCTGAAGATTCTGGAGAAGATGGAGCCGGTGTCGGCGCTGATCGACAGCCAGGTTCTGCCATTCCGGTTTCCGAGCCCTGCGCGGGCGCTGTCGCCGCCGATCGT